>NZ_QXMN01000030.1:0-86003 GCF_003581445.1 Acidovorax cavernicola
GGCCGGGATGGGTGGTGCTGGGCGTGGTCAAGATGCTGGGCGGGGCGCTGCTGGCTTACCTGGCGATCACGCACATGGTGCCGGTCGAGCGCGCCGTCGATCCGAACCAGATGTACCTGGCGGCCTACGAGTACGTGTTTCCGAACTACGGCTGGGCGGTGGCGGCCACGGCGTTGTTCGTGGTGATCTCGCAGTTGAAAATCAACGTGACGAATGCCTATGCGGGCTCGCTGGCCTGGAGCAATTTCTTCTCGCGCGTGGCGCACAGCCATCCGGGACGCGTGGTGTGGGTGGTGTTCAACGCGCTCATCGCCTTCATGCTGATGGAGATGAATGTGTTCGAGGCACTGGGCGATGTGCTGGGCCTCTTCGCCAACATCGCCATCGCCTGGATGATGGCCGTGGTGGCCGACCTGGTCATCAACAAGCCGCTCGGGCTGTCGCCGCCGGGCATCGAGTTCAAGCGCGCGCACCTGTGGGACATCAACCCGGTGGGCGTGGGCGCGATGGCGCTGGCGTCGGTGCTGTCGATCACGGCGCACCTGGGGGTGTTCGGGCCGCTGGCGCAGGCCTTCTCGGCGCTGATCGCGCTGGGCACGGCATTGGTCGCATCGCCGCTGCTGGCGTGGGCCACGGGCGGCAAGTACTACCTCGCGCGCACGTCGGATGCGGGTGGCTCCGTGCTGTTCGCGCCGGCTGCAGGCGGGCGCGAAGTGCGCTGGGCGCGGGTCGAATCCTCGTCGGAAGAGGGCGGCAGTTACCAGCGCCTGAAGGTGCAGCACTGCGTGATCTGCGAGCGCGAATACGAAGGGCCCGACATGGCGCATTGCCCGGCCTACCAGGGCGCGATCTGCTCGCTGTGCTGCACGCTCGACGCGCGCTGCGGCGACCTGTGCAAGCCGCACGCGAGCCTGTCGGCGCAGTGGTCCGCGGTGCTGCGCTGGCTGCTGCCGCGCCGCAGCTGGCGTTACCTCGACACGGGGCTCGGGCACTTCCTGCTGCTGATGCTGGTCATCGTGCCGCTCCTGGCCGTGGTGTTCGGCGTGCTCTACCAGCAGGAGCTGCGGGCCCTGAGCGAAGGTGCGCTCGCGCTGGCGGCGCAGGCCGATGTGGCCGGGGCGCTGGCCTCTGTGCAGCAGGCTTCATTGCGCTCGGGCTTTCTGAAAGCCTACATGGCGCTGCTGGTCATCGCAGGCATCGTCGCGTGGTGGCTGGTGCTGGCGCACCAGAGCCGCAAGGTGGCGCAGGAAGAATCGAACCGCCAGACCCACCTGCTGGTGCGCGAGATTGCCCTGCACCGCGAGACCGACCGCGCGCTGCAGGACGCCAAGCAGAGCGCCGAGGAGGCCCGTGAGATCGCAGAGC
This sequence comes from Acidovorax cavernicola, assembly GCF_003581445.1. NCBI lineage: Bacteria > Pseudomonadati > Pseudomonadota > Betaproteobacteria > Burkholderiales > Comamonadaceae > Acidovorax > Acidovorax cavernicola. Next base: position 1,366 of record NZ_QXMN01000030.1, read on the forward strand.
ACGCCAAGCTCGCGGCCGACCAGGCGCGGCGCGCGGCGGACCTCGCGAACCAGGCCAAGAGCCGCTACATCAGCGCCATCAGCCACGAGCTGCGCACGCCGCTCAACAGCATCCTGGGCTACGCGCAGCTGATGGGCGAAGACCACTCGGTGCCGCCGCACCGCCAGCAGGCCGTGGCCGTCATCAAGCGTGGCGGCGAGCACCTGCTGTCGCTCATCGAAGGCACGCTGGCCATCGCCCACATCGAGGCCGGCAAGCTCACGCTGGACGCGCGCCCGATGCGCTTTGCCGACGCGATGCGCGAACTCGCCGACATGTTCGAGCTGCAGGCGGCGGAGAAGGGCCTGAGCTTTCATTTCGAGGCGGCCGGCGCGTTGCCCGAGGTGGTGCGCGCGGACGAGAAGCGCGTGAGCCAGATCCTCATCAACCTGCTGGGCAACGCGATCAAGTTCACGGCGGCGGGGCAGGTGATCTTGCGCATTTCCTACGCGCGCGAGTTCGCCGCCATCGAGATCGAGGACACCGGGCCGGGCATGACGGCGGCCGACATCGAGCGCATCTTCGAGCCCTTCGCGCGTGGCCATGCGGCGGTGTCGTCGGCGCCGGGCGCGGGCCTGGGCCTGACCATCGCGAAGATGCTGACCGACCTGATGGGCGGCGAGATGAAAGTGCGCAGCACGCCGGGCGAGGGCTCGCTGTTCTGCGTGCGGCTGTTCCTGCCGCGGGTGCACGACGCGGTGGCGGGCGCCGCGCGCATCGCACCGGGCCCGCGCGCGCGGCGTGGCTACGAGGGCGCGCGCCGGCGCCTGCTGGTGGTCGACAACGAGGAGGCCGACCGCGAACTGCTGGGCCATGTGCTCGCGCCGCTGGGCTTCGAGCTGCGCACGGCGGCCAGCGGTCATGACGCGCTGGACCTGATTGCCGCCGGCTACCGGCCCGACGCCATGTTCGTCGACCTCGCGATGCCCGGCATCGATGGCTGGGAGACGATCCGCCGCGCGCGCAGGCTGGGACTCGCCGACGCGTCGGTGGCCATCGTCTCGGCCAACGCCTTCGACAAGGGGCTCGACAACGACGTGGGCATTGCGCCCGAGGATTTCTTCGTCAAGCCCGTGCGCCACACCGAACTGCTCGACTGGCTGGAGCGCCGGCTCGCCTTGCAATGGACCGACATCGCCGTACGGCCCGCGCCCGCCGTGGCTGCGCCGCGCGCGATGCAGCCGCCGTCGCTGGTGCGCCTGCGCGCGCTCGACGAGGCCGTGGCCCTGGGCTACTTCCGAGGCATCATGAACCAGCTCGACGACATCGACCTCGCGCAGCCCGAATGCGCCGCGTGGACCGAGGCCCAGCGCGCACTGGCCCGCCAGTTCCAGTTCGAAGCCATGGGCCGCGCGCTGGCCGAGGCCGCAGAAGCTGCCGAGGGCGCCGCATGACCATGGAAACTTCCGCGCTCGCCCGCACGCTGCGCGAACAGCAGGGCGCTCACGGCGACCTCGTGCTGATCGTCGACGACGTGCCCGACAACCTTGCCGTGCTGCACGACGCGCTCGATGAATCGGGCTACACCGTGCTCATCGCCACGAATGGCGAGCAGGCGTTGCAGCGCGCCGCGCAGGCGCGCCCCGACATCGTGCTGCTCGACGCCATGATGCCGGGCATCGACGGCTTCGAGGTGGCGCGCCGGCTCAAGGCCGATGCCTCTACCGCGCACATTCCCATCGTCTTCATGACCGGCCTGACGGAGACCGAGCACCTCGTGGCCGCGCTCGAGGCGGGCGGGGTCGACTACGTCACCAAGCCGATCAAGCCGAAGGAGGTGCTGGCGCGCATGAACGTGCACCTGCAGGGCGCCCGCCGCGCGCGGCAGGAGGCGCACCAGGCCGGGCAGGCGCGCAACGCGCTCGACGCCTTCGGCTACGCGAGCATCACGGTGCGGCTGCCCGAGGGGCGGCTGATCTGGCAGACGGCGCTGGCGCGCGAGTTGCTGGCGCGCTACTGCGAGACGCAGGCGCCCGAGACGCCGCCGGTCGTGCTCGAGTGGCTGCACCAGCACGCACCCGAGGCGCGCGCACGCGGCGTCGAGCCGCCGGCCCTGGCGATCGCGCAGGGCGCGCGCAGCCTGAGCCTGCGGTTGCACCGCCAGACCGGCGAGGACGACGCGGGCGACGAATGGATGATCGTCATGCGCGAGATCTCGGACACCGCCGTGATCGAGGCCATGAGCCTGAGCCTGAAGCTCACGGCGCGCGAGGCCGAGGTGCTGTACTGGGTGGTCAAGGGCAAGACCAACAAGGACATCGGCGAGATCCTCGGCAGCAGCCCGGCCACCGCCAAGAAGCACCTGGAGCGCGTGTACGTGAAGCTGGGCGTCGAGACGCGCACCGCCGCGGCGGGCGTGGCGATCAAGCGCATCCGCGAGCTGCAGCCGCAGTTCGAGTTCTGAATGCGGTGCGGCAGCGTTGCGTCATGGCGCGGACTTTCCGGCTTCCTAGAATGAGACAAGGGCTCTTCGGGGAAGCACGAGATGAAGAACAACAAACGCACCGCACGCCTGCAACTCGCCGCATTCACCGTGTTCACGACGCTGTCGGGTACCGGCGCGCATGCCGCCGGCCACTTCGATGTCGACGATGCCGGCACGCTCGACCCGGGCCAGTGCCAGTACGAAACCTGGTGGGGCCGCAGCGGCGTCGAGCCGGTCGTCGGCCTGCATGTCGGGCCGGCCTGTCGCGTCGGGCCGGTCGAGCTGGGGCTGAACTTCGACCGGCTTTCGGTGCAGGGCGTGCACTCGGTCACGGGCGGTCCGCAGATCAAGTGGACCTTTGCCGGGACGGCCGCCGACGCGCCCTTCAGCGCCGCCGTGTCGATGGGCGCGGTGGCCGACCTGCGCCGCGGCGGTCGCATGGGCGGCCAGCTGGTCGTGCCGCTCACCTGGCGTCCCACCGGCAGCCTGCAGTTCCACGCCAACCTGGGCGCCGACTGGGCGCTGGGCACCGGCGCGCGCACGCCGCGCGGCGGCCTGGCGGTGGAGTGGGCGCTGAACGACGCCGTGTCGCTGATCGCGGAGCGCAATCGCGCAGGGGGCGTGTGGACCTCGCGCGTGGGCGGCCGCTTCAGCCTGACGCCGCTCATCAGCGTCGACATCAGCGCCTCGCGCACCGGGCTGCCGGGCGGGCGTGGTGTGCGCGGCGTGGTGATCGGGCTGAACCACGAGTTCACGTGGAAATAAGTGAAGAGAAACTGAAATCCACTGCAATGGGATGAACTCCCGTATCGTGGATTTCGTTGATTTTGAATAAGATTCGGTCACATTTATTAACGAGTCAACGATCCGTGACCCCATCGCCCGTTCTGGACTTCAAGTTCACCGCGCCGCCGGAGCGCCCCGCGCAGACCTATCTGCCGGGCCGTCCCCTGGCCGGGGTGCTCGGCCGCTCGTTCATGCCCGAGCGCAACCCGCGCCTGCAGGGCCTGCAGTGCCTGCGTTGCGACACGCTGTACCCGGTCACCCTCGCGAACGACGGCTGCCCGGCCTGCCGGCAGGCCGGCTTTCACGTCGGGCTGCAGGCGAGCTACCGGCCCGGGGGCGCGGACGTGGTGCCGATGCCGTACGTGCAGGGTTTTTCGCTGGGCGAGGGGAACACGCCGCAGCACGACATACCCGAACTGGCGAAGCGGTTCGACATTGCGCGCCTGAGCATCAAGGATGAATCCCGCAACCCGACCGGCTCGCCGAAGGACCGGCTCACGGCGATGGGCGTGGCCCAGGCGCTGGACGCCGGCGCCCACACGCTGGTGCTCGCATCGTCGGGCAACACGGCGGTATCGGCGGCGCACTACGCATGGGCCGCGGGGCTCGGTTGCGAAGTGGCCACTTACGAGGCGATGCCCGCCACCTATGCCCGCCAGCTCGACGCGCTGGGCGCGCGGCGCTACGTCTTCGCCGACAACACCGGCCGCTGGGGCTTCGTGCGTGAGCGCTCGCAGTACCCAGGGTATTTCGCGCTTTCCAATTACCGCCTGCCTGCGCTTGGCAGCGCGCCGCTGGGTGTGGAAGGCTACAAGGCCATCGCCGAGGAGTGCCTGAAGGATGGCGGCCTGCCCGATCACGTCGTGGTGCCGACCGGGCGCGGCGACATGGCCTGGGGCATCTACGCGGGCTTTCGCGACCTGCTGGCGGCGGGGCGCATCGCGCGCCTGCCGCGGATGTGGCTGGTCGAGCCCTTCCCGCGGCTGTCGCGCGTGCTCGAGGGCGGGGCCCTCAACGGCAGCTACCCCGGCCGCACCGCGCAGCTTTCGAGCGCGGGCGCGACGGTCACCTACCTGCAATGGCAGGCGGCCACGGCCAGCGGCGGCGGTGCCGTGGTGGTGGGCGACGACGAGGCCCGCGCGGCGCGGCGGCTGCTCACCGCGGCCGGCGTGAGCGCCGAACTGGCGGCAGCGGCGGGCCTGGGGGCGGTGCGGCAACTGCGCGAGGCCGAGACCATCGCGGCCGACGCACATGTCGTGCTGGTGCTGACCTCCGACGCTTCCAGCGATCCGAGCTGGCCTGATCGCGCTGTCGCTGCCTGAGAAAAAGAGTGTGTGGCTTCGGGGCTCACCGCCCCGTGTACACCTTGATCCGGATCGTCGACACGTCCCAGCCGCGGTTCTTCAGGCGCGTCACCAGCATCGGCGACAGTTGCCGCAGCTTGGCGGCCGCGGCGCTGCCCTTGACCAGCAGGCACCAGACATCGCCCTCGGCCGGCCCGGGCTGGATGGCCGCGCGCATGGCCGGTGGAATCAGCCCTTCGATGGCCTTCAGCCGCTCGGCGCTGTCGCGCGCGCGCGCCATCAGGCTCCCCAGTGTGGGGGCGCCTGCCGCAGCTTCCTGCAGTGAGATGGCGGGGGGGAGTCGGCGATACATGGGTAATCCAGGGGTTAGAAACAAGACAGCTAAAATGCCCGGTTTGCCGACGCTTGCGTCGGCGTTGTTCCGGAACGGGGCCATCCGACTTCGAGACTTGCGAAGCTTGCATTCGAAGAAGATGCGCCCAACTGCTTTCACCATATCTTAGGGAATCCGGTCGCAGTGCCTGTCGTCTCAGGTGCACGCCCCTCTCCACGCCCATGGCAACCAACTTCCTGACCCAGATCTTCGGCAGTCGCAACGACCGGCTCCTCAAGCAGTATCGCAAGACAGTGACGCGCATCAATGCGCTCGAACCCGAGTTCGAAAAGCTCAGCGAGGACGCGCTGCGTGCCAAGACGCAGGAATTCAAGGACCGCCTCGCCAAGGGCGAGACGCTCGACGACCTGTTGCCCGAAGCCTTCGCCACCGTGCGCGAAGGCTCCAAGCGCATCATGAAGATGCGCCACTTCGACGTCCAGCTGCTTGGTGGCATGGCGCTGCACAACGGCAAGATCTCCGAAATGCGCACGGGCGAAGGCAAGACGCTGACCGCCACGCTGCCGGTGTACCTGAATGCGCTGTCCGGCAAGGGCGTGCACGTGGTCACGGTGAACGACTACCTCGCCAACCGCGACGCGACCTGGATGGGCCGCCTGTACAACTACCTGGGCCTGTCGGTCGGCATCAACCTGCCGCAGATGCCGCGCGAGGAAAAGCAGGCCGCCTACGGCAGCGACATCACGTACGGCACGAACAACGAGTACGGCTTCGACTACCTGCGCGACAACATGGTCTACGAGCCCGGCGACCGGGTGCAGCGCGGCCTGAACTTCGCGATCGTCGACGAGGTGGACTCCATCCTGATCGACGAGGCCCGCACGCCGCTAATCATCAGCGGCCAGGCCGAAGACCACACCGACCTGTACCTGGCCATCAACAAGGTGGTGCCGCTGCTCAAGAAGCAGGAAGGCGAAGCCGATCCGCGCACGGGCGAGGGCGTCACGGTGCCCGGCGACTTCACGGTCGACGAGAAGACCCACCAGGTGTTCCTGACCGAAGACGGCCACGAGAATGCCGAGCGCATCCTGGGCGAGCTCAAGCTGATTCCCGAAGGCGCGTCGCTGTACGACCCGGCCAACATCACGCTGATGCATCACCTGAATGCCGCGCTGCGTGCCCGCCACCTGTACCACCGCGACCAGCACTACGTGGTGCAGCAGGGCGAAGTGGTGATCGTCGACGAATTCACCGGCCGCCTCATGAGCGGCCGCCGCTGGAGCGACGGCCTGCACCAGGCCGTGGAAGCCAAGGAAGGCGTGGAGATCCAGGCCGAGAACCAGACGCTGGCCTCGATCACCTTCCAGAACTACTTCCGCCTGTACGGCAAGCTGGCCGGCATGACCGGCACGGCCGACACTGAGGCCTATGAATTCCAGGAAATCTACGGTCTCGAGACCACGATCATTCCGCCGAACCGCATCAGCAAGCGCGACGACCAGCTCGACCGCGTCTACAAGACGACGCGCGAGAAGTACGAAGCGGCGATCCAGGACATCCGCGAGTGCTACGAGCGCGGCCAGCCGGTGCTGGTGGGCACCTCGTCCATCGAGAACTCCGAAATCATCGACGCCCTGCTGGAGAAGGCGGGCCTGCCGCACCAGGTGCTGAACGCCAAGCAGCACGCCCGCGAAGCCGACATCGTCGCGCAGGCCGGCCGCACGAAGATGATCACCATCGCGACCAACATGGCCGGTCGCGGCACCGACATCGTGCTGGGCGGCAACATCGAGAAGATGATCGAGGCGATCGAAGCCGACGAAGGCCGCGACGAAGCCACCAAGCAGGCCGACATCGCCCACGTGCGCGCCGAATGGACCAAGGACCACGAGTTCGTGAAGTCGCTGGGCGGCCTGCGCATCATCGCCACCGAACGCCACGAGTCGCGCCGCATCGACAACCAGCTGCGCGGCCGCTCGGGCCGCCAGGGCGACCCGGGTTCGTCGCGCTTCTACCTGAGCCTGGACGATCCGCTGATGCGCATCTTCGCGGGCGACCGCGTGAAGGCGATCATGGACCGCCTGAAGATGCCCGATGGCGAAGCCATCGAGGCCGGCATTGTCACGCGCAGCATCGAAAGCGCGCAGCGCAAGGTCGAGGCGCGCAACTTCGACATCCGCAAGCAGCTGCTCGAGTACGACGACGTGTCGAACGACCAGCGCAAGGTGATCTACCAGCAGCGCAACGACATCCTCGACGCGGGCGACCTCACGGCGCAGATCGCCGCGCTGCGCGAAGGCTGCTTCACCGACCTCGCGCGCCAGTACGTGCCGCGCGAATCGGTCGAGGAGCAGTGGGACCTCGACGCCCTCGAGAAGAGCCTGTTCAGCGAATGGGGCATCGACATGCCGCTCAAGCAGCAGGTCGAGGCTTCCGAAGCCATCTCCGACGAGGAAGTGGTCGAGAAGATCGTGGCCCATGCCAACGAGAGCTTCGATGCCAAGGTCGCGCTGATCGGCCAGGAGAACTTCACCCAGTTCGAGCGCATGGTGCTGCTGCAGAGCATCGACACCCACTGGCGCGAACACCTGGCCTCGCTCGACTACCTGCGCCAGGGCATCCACCTGCGCGGCTATGCGCAGAAGCAGCCCAAGCAGGAATACAAGCGCGAGGCCTTCGAGCTCTTCGGCCAGCTGCTGGACTCGGTCAAGAACGAAGTCACGCGCCAGCTCATGACGGTGCGCGTGCAGTCGGGCGAGCAGCTCGAGCAGGCTGCCGAAGAGATGGAAAGCCGCGGCGAGAACGTCTCGAACATCACCTACACCGCGCCCACCGAGACCGGTGGGGTCGAGGTGCGTGTCGACGAGGAAAACCAGCGCCGCATCGCGGCCGCGGGCCTGGGCACGCTGGGCGCCGAAGCGGCAGCTTTCGCGCGCGTCGGCCGCAACGACCCGTGCCCCTGCGGCAGCGGCAAGAAGTTCAAGCAGTGCCACGGCAAGCTGAACTGAAATCCCGAACGCTTCATTGAGAGAAATTCCATGCCCGTGAACCTGTCAGCTCCCGATCCCGCCGCCTTGTTCGCGGTGCCCGGCGTCCGCATCGGCGTGGCCGAAGCCGGCGTGCGCAAGGCCAATCGCAAGGACCTGACCGTCGTGCTGATCGACGAAGGCTCGGCGGTCGGCGGTGTGTTCACGCAGAACCGTTTCTGCGCGGCCCCGGTGCAGGTCTGCCGCGACCACCTGGCGTCCAACTTTGGCATCCGCGCGATGGTGATCAACACCGGCAATGCCAATGCCGGCACCGGCGAAGAAGGCCTGATGCGCACGCGCGCGACCTGCATCGCGCTGGCCCGCCACCTGGAGCTGGCACCCGAGCAGATCCTGCCGTTCTCGACCGGCGTGATCATGGAGCCGCTGCCCGTGGACCGCATCGAAGCCGGCCTGCCCGCCGCGCTGGCCGATGCGTCGGAGAACAACTGGGGCCGTGCCGCCGAAGGCATCATGACCACCGACACGATCCCGAAGGCGTTCAGCCGGCAGGTGAAGATCGGCGGCGCCACGGTCACCATCACCGGCATCAGCAAGGGCGCCGGCATGATCCGCCCGAACATGGCCACCATGCTCGGCTTCATGGCGACCGACGCGAAGATCGACCCGTCGCTGATCCAGCCGCTGGCCAAGCAGCTGGCCGACGCCTCGTTCAATCGCGTGACCATCGACGGCGACACCTCGACCAACGACTCGTTCGTGGTCATCGCCACGCAGAAGGCTGCGCACGCGACCATCACCTCGCTCGACTCGGCCGACGGCCAGGCGCTCGTGGCTGCGATGCGCGACGTGGCGCGGCTGCTGGCGCAAGCCATCGTGCGCGACGGCGAAGGCGCGACCAAGTTCATCACCATCCAGGTCGATGGCGGCAAGAACACGGCCGAGTGCCGTCAGGTGGCCTACGCCGTGGCGCATTCGCCGCTGGTCAAGACCGCTTTCTTCGCCAGCGACCCGAACCTGGGCCGCATCCTGGCGGCTGTCGGCTACGCCGGCATTGCCGACCTCGACCAGACCGGCATCGACCTGTTCCTGGACGATGTGCATGTGGCCGTGAAGGGCGGGCGCAACCCGTCGTACCGCGAGGAAGACGGCCAGCGCGTGATGAAGCAGAGCGAGATCACGGTGCGCATCGGCCTGGGCCGCGGCAACGCGAGCGAAACCGTGTGGACCTGCGACTTCAGCCACGAGTACGTGACCATCAACGCCGACTACAGATCATGATGACCCCCACGCTCCGCACTTCGTGTCGTCGCTGCCCCCCGAGGGGGTGCTCAACGCCCTTCGGGCGGCCGGGCGGGCGTCGATGAACGAGCAGTTCCAGAAGCTGATCGAGCGCGCCGAGCAGCTCATCGGCCGCATCGAGTCGATCCTTCCCCAGCCGCTGGCCGCGCCGGCCGACTGGAATGCCTCCATCGCCTGGCGTTACCGCCGCCGCAGCTCGGGCCACGGCGTGCTTGAGCCGGTGAAGCATGTGGCGGCGATGTCGCTCGATTCGCTGAAGGAAATCGACGTCCAGAAGGAAAAGATCGCGCGCAACACGCAGCAGTTCGTCGAGGGCAAGCCGGCCAACAACGTGCTGCTGACCGGTGCACGCGGCACGGGCAAGTCGTCGCTGATCCGCGCCTGCCTGCAGGCCTATGCACCGCAGGGCCTGCGCCTGATCGAGGTCGACAAGGCCGAGCTGACCGACCTGCCCGACATCGTCGAAGTGGTGTCGCAGCGACCCGAGAAGTTCATCGTTTTCAGCGACGACCTGAGCTTCGATGAAGGCGAGCCGGGCTACAAGGCGCTGAAGTCGATCCTCGACGGGTCGATCGCGGCCTCGACGCCCAATGTGCTGATCTACGCGACCAGCAACCGGCGCCACCTGCTGCCCGAGTACATGAAGGACAACCTCTCGTACACCCACACCGAGGACGGCGAAGTCCATCCGGGCGAGGTGATCGAGGAGAAGATCTCGCTGTCGGAGCGCTTCGGCCTCTGGGTGAGCTTCTATCCCTTCAGCCAGAACGAATACCTGACGATCGTGGGCCAGTGGCTCTCGTCGTTCGGCGTCAGTGATGCCGCCATTGCGGCGGCACGGCCCGAGGCGCTGGTCTGGGCGCTGGAGCGCGGCTCGCGCAGCGGCCGTGTGGCTTACCAGTTCGCGCGTGACTACGCCGGGCGGGCCCAAGCGTGAGCGAGGCTGTGGCATCGGCACGCAAGCACACCGAAGTGGCCGTCGGCGTGCTGATCCGGCTGGCCGACGATGCGCTGTTGCTCACCACCCGTCCCGAAGGCAAGGCCTACGCGGGCTACTGGGAGTTTCCGGGCGGCAAGATCGAAGTCGGTGAAACGGTCGAAGAAGCCCTGCGCCGCGAGCTGCAGGAAGAACTGGGCATCACCATCGGCGGCGCCGAGGTCTGGAAGGTCACCGAGCACGACTACCCGCACGCGCTGGTGCGCCTGCACTGGTGCAAGGTAACGGACTGGACCGGCGAGTTCGAAATGCGCGAAAGCCAGGCCATGGCCTGGCAGCAGCTGCCACTCGACGTGGCACCGGTGCTGCCGGGCGCGCTGCCGGTGCTGGCGTGGCTCGTCGAGGAACGCGGACTGCCCGCGTCGGCCGCCGAGGCGGTGTCGACCGTCGCCTGACGACACACGGCGCGACCGTGGCCCTGAAGTAAGAGATATGCATCCCAAGTACCGCGCCGACATCGACGGCCTGCGCGCCGTGGCCGTGGCCTCGGTCGTCATCTATCACGCGTTTCCGAAGCTGCTGCCTGGCGGCTTCATCGGCGTCGACATCTTCTTCGTGATCTCGGGTTTCCTGATCACGACGATCATCATGCAGAGCCACGCGGCCGGCGATTTCAGCTACCGCGATTTCTATGCACGGCGCATCCGCCGGATCTTCCCGGCGCTGATGCTGGTGCTGGCGGGCGTGCTCGCCTTCGGCTGGTACGTGCTGCTGAACAAGGAGTTCGTCGAGCTGGGCAAGCAGGCGCTGGGCGGCGTGGGCTTCGTGGCCAACTTCGTCTTCTGGAGCGAGGCCGGTTACTTCGACACGGCCGCCGAGACCAAGCCGCTGCTGCACCTGTGGTCACTGGGCATCGAAGAGCAGTTCTATATTTTCTGGCCGCTGCTGCTCGGCCTGGCCTGGCGTCGGCGCTGGCCGATCGTGCGGGTGCTGTGGGTGCTCGCGGTGGTGTCGTTCCTCATCAACGTGACGACGATCCATCCGTTCCGCACCGCAGCGTTCTATTCGCCGGCCTCGCGTTTCTGGGAGCTGATGGTGGGCGGCATCCTCGCCTGCATGCGGCTGAAGCCCGCGGCACCGAGCGTCTGGCGCAGCCATGTGCAGTCGGTCCTGGGTGTGGGCCTGATCGTGCTCGGCCTCGTGATGATCCGCAGCGACAAGGCCTTCCCAGGCTGGTGGGCCCTGTTGCCCACCCTGGGCGCGGTGAGCTGCATCGCCGCCGGCCCGACGGGTGTGTTGAACAAGTACTTCCTGTCGAACCGCGCGATGGTGTGGATCGGCCTGATCAGCTATCCGCTGTACCTGTGGCACTGGCCGCTGCTGGTGTACGCACGCATCGTCAAGGGCGTCGGCCTCGAGCCGTCGGTGGGCACGCGCCTGGCGATGGTGGTCTCGAGCGTGCTGTTGGCCTGGCTGACCTATCGCTTCATCGAGCGGTTCACGCGGGCCCGCTTGGGCGTGGGCATGTTGCGCACGCTCGTGGGCACCGGCGCCTTCGTGGCCGTGGCTGGCGTGGCTGTGATGAACGGCTTGCCCGCACGCCACAACAGCGAGCTGCTCCAGAAGGTGACCGACGCAACGGTGGACGGTGACTATTACAGCGGCTTTTCTTCGGAAAACTTCGGCCCCTACGCAGTGAATCGCGTCGGCAACGGCGCTCGCAAGGTGCTGCTGATCGGCGACAGCCACGTCATCGAATACGGTCCCCGCGCCGAGGAACTGGCACGCACCGCGCCGGAGCGCATGGCGACCACCTACTTCTTCACCTACGGGGCGTGCCCGGCCATTCCGAACGTCTTCGCCGAGCAGAACCCCGGCTGCGGCCCGGCTCGCGATCAGTGGATGGCGATGGCGCGCGACCCGCAGATCGACACCGTGGTGATCGGGAGTTGCTGGAACTGCTACTTCACGGGCGATTTCCCGCTGGACTATGTCTATCGCGAAAACGGTGCTTCGTTGTCTCTGACCCGCGGAGACCGTGCAGGCATCGAGCCCTCGCTGAAGGCGCTGCAGGCGTGGGTGACCGAGTTGGTCAAGCAGAAGAAAAAGGTCTACCTGCTGCTCGACAACGCGCTGGGCGACGACTTCGAGCCGCGTCGCATGATCGCAGGCAGCCGCCTGCACACGCTGACGGTCGTGGGCAACTCGCCGACCGCACCCGCACCCGCCGACCAGGTGAAGCTCAACCAGCGGCTCCTGCAGATCGCGGCCGCCAGCGGGGCGGAAGCGATCGACGTGTTGGGCGCCCTGTGCAAGGACGGACAGTGCCCGCGGACGATGCCCGACGGTGCGCCGGCCTACAAGGACCACGGCCACCTGCGGCCGGCGTTCACGCGCCAGTTCGCGACTTACCTGGACAAGGTGTTCCTGGAAGAGGGCGTGCAGCCCGCGGCTGCCAACTGATCGTCTGGTTGGGCGCGGCAGCCCGCAGCGCTTGCCGGGGCTGCGGTGCCGGGCAGCCTGGACCGCCTATTGCTGCAGCTTGGGATCGCCGAACGGCTCGTCGTCGGGCGGTGTCTCCGCCGGCATCCTGAACTCTTCGGTGGCCCAGGCGCCGAAGTCGATGCCCTTGCAGCGTGCGCTGCAGAACGGCCGGAACGGGTTGCGCTCGGCGTAGATGCTGTCGCCGCCGCAGGTCGGGCAGCGGACGATGCGCTCGTCTTCTTTCTTCTTGCTCACACCATGCCTCATGCGCAGAGTGTCAGTTCGAAGGGCGTGTCTTCCGTGCTCGGATGCAGGCGGTCGTCGGACTCGTGCCGCATGAGCCGCACCGAAACCATGAGGCGGTTGCCACTGATTTCTGGGATGAGGCCCAGCTTGGGATCGATGCGCAGCCGCAGCAGCTGGAAGCTGCGCCCCTGCGGCAGGTTCTGCTGGAACTGGCCGTGGCTGGCGATCACCTTGTAGGGCACGTCGGCGTCGCGCAGCAGCTTGAGCAGCAGATAGATCGACGACGCCAGCGGCGACAGCGTGTTCGACCAGCGCTCCAAGTCAGCGCGGCGGCTGGCCGGGGTGCGGTGCTGCCAGGCGTAGTAGGCGGGCAGGTCGAACTCGCAGGTGCCGCCCGGAATGCCGGCACGGCTGCGGATACTCATGAGCCACTCGTTCTCGGTGAGTGCCTGTCCTGCCTTGCCGGCCACGCTGTTGAGCGAACTGAAGTTGCGCTCGAGCTGGTCGACCACCTGGTTCAACACCGTCTCGGCGATGGCCGGATTGCCCCGGTAGCTGTTGAAGACGTTCTTGTGCTTGTCGAGGTCGCGCAGCACGTCGGCCTTGAGGTCGGCGCGCGCCGCCACGTCCATGATCTCGAAAATCGTGACCAGTGCGTAGTGGTGCGAAAGCGGCGATTCCGAGGGCACCAGTTCCCCGAGGCGACGGAACAGATGCTCCAGCCTCAGGTACGTACGGATGCGCTCGTTGAAGGGGTACTCGTAGAGGATCACGCGTATTTGTCGGTTTCCTGTCGCGGAATCATAACTTCAGGGCGATTTCGAAGGGGGTGTGGGCATCACTTCGCGCACGGCGGCCAGCATGCGCTCGCCCAGGGCGAGCTGTCCGTGCATGGACATGTGCGTGTCGTTCGAGAAGTAGAAGTCGCGGATCTGCGTGTGCTTTTCGCGGGTGAAGGCGTAGAGGTCGGGGCCGAGCTTCGCGCTGCTGAAGCCGCTTTCGAAGTCCTTCGAGAAATCGGGATTGATGTAGACCGTGGTCTTGTTGGGCACCACCATCCACATGATCGGGATGGTGCTGTGCGCACCGGTGAAGTTCTTCATTCGCGCCAGCGTGTCGAGGGTCAGCGGGCCATTGTCATCGTCTTCCTTGAAGAAGGGCATCCGGTCGCACTGGCGATGCGAGAAGAATTTGCAACCATCGGGTACTTTCCTGACCCAGGTGTCACGATCGAAATAGGTGTCTACCGGCGAGTTCTTGGCCCTCCACGTGTGGTAGTAGGTCACGACACCCGTCATGTACTGCACTTCCCAGTTGGGCGAGAAGGTCGGCACGGTCTCGTCGGGCTCGATGAGCGGCTCGGCCTTGGCGCTGTACGGGAAGATGGTCTTGCCGTCCTTGCAGCGCTCGCTGTAGCGCATGCGCATGTCCAGCAGGCGCTCCACGCTTTCGATGATGACCAGCTTGCCCTTGAAGCCGGAGTTCTGGACCCACTGGCTGAAGTCGCCGCACAGCGATTCGCCGTACTGGCCCCAGTAGGAGGTCGAGACGCGGTAGCCGGCCTTGGCGAGCACCGACTGCCAGCGGTGGGTCATGGAGAAGCTGTCGCCAACGACCATCACATCGGCCTGCGCGATGGGCGTGCTGGCGAGGTAGACCGGGTCGACCTTGGGCGGCGGGTCCCGCCAGCCGAATTCACGTTCGGACAGGCGTCCGATGCGCGTGAGGTCGCCGTAGGGGACCGGGCTGGTGAGCGAAACGATCCACAGGGCCATCAGGACGAAGTAGCCGATGAGGAAGAAGCGCAGCCAGACTTTCGCGGGCGTCGTCGTCATGTCGAATCAGAATTGGAAATAGAGGAAGGGGCTGTAGCCGCCCAGCTTCGAAACGCACCACGCGAACAGCGCGAAGGTGCCAATGGCGAGCACGACGGTCGACAGGCGGGCCATCACCGGACGGCCGGCCATCGATTTCGGGTGGGGAATCCAGCGCTCCAGCGTGATGGTCGGCGGCAGCGTCAGGCAGATGATGATCGCCACCAGCATGAGCTGGAAGAACTCCGGCTTGCGGAACGGCACCTTGCCGAACTCGCTGAACGCCGATGCCGGTGCGCCGTTCAGGCCGAGCATGCCCTTGTAGACGGACATGGCCGTGTCCATGCTGTCGGCGCGGAAG
Organism: Acidovorax cavernicola; assembly: GCF_003581445.1. NCBI lineage: Bacteria > Pseudomonadati > Pseudomonadota > Betaproteobacteria > Burkholderiales > Comamonadaceae > Acidovorax > Acidovorax cavernicola. Next base: position 16,385 of record NZ_QXMN01000030.1, read on the forward strand.
ACGATCCAGGCCACCACCACGCACACGAAGGTCAGCAGCCAGCCCAGCACGCGCGCGATGCGCCCCGGGGTGGCGTTGCGGCGGACCTTGGCGTTCCAGAGGTGGTTGATCATCAGGAACACGCCGTGCATCGCACCCCAAATCACGTAGGTCCATGCCGCGCCGTGCCACAGGCCGCCCAGCAGCATCGTGAGGAACAGGTTGATGTAGCGCCGCGCCGGGCCCTTGCGGTTGCCGCCCAGCGGCACGTAGAGGTAGTCGCGCAGGAAGGTCGACAGCGAGATGTGCCAGCGGCGCCAGAACTCGATGATGTTGGTCGACTTGTAGGGCGAGCGGAAGTTGAGCGGCAGCTGCACGCCCAGGCACATCGAGAGGCCCACGGCCATGTCCGAGTAGCCCGAGAAGTCGAAGTAGATCTGCAGCGTGTAGGCCATGGCACCGAACCACGCGGTGTACAGCGTGGGTTCGATGCCCCCCTTGTGAACGCCGTTGAACATCAGGTCGGCGTACTGGCCCATGGGGTCGGCGATCAGCAGTTTCTTGGCAAGGCCGAAGACGAAGATCGCGACGCCGATGGCGACCTTGTTCGGGTCGATGCGGTAGGTCGCGGGGTTCGCGAACTGCGGCATCATCTGCGCGTGATGCAGCACCGGGCCCGCGATCAGGTGCGGGAAGTAGGTGACGAACAGCATGTAGTGAATGAAGCTGCGCTCGTGCACCTTGCCCTGCCAGCAGTCGACCAGGAAGGCGATCTGCGTGAAGGTATAGAACGAGATGCCGATCGGCAGCACGATGTGCACGAGCTCGATCGGCGTGAGACCCGCCGCGACCAGTCCGGCATCGACGTTCTGCAGGAAGAAGTTGGCGTACTTGAAGACAGCCAGCACGCCCAGGTTGATCACGAGCGCTGCGATCAGCAGCGCCTTGCGCTTGCGCTCGTTGCGGCCCGGCGCAGGCGACAGCTGCAGGCCGAACCAGTAGTTGACGCAGATGGAGCCCAGCAGCAGCGGCAGGGCCTCGACGCTCCACCAGCCATAGAAGAACAGCGAGGCCAGTCCGAGGAAGCCGGCGGCGGCGCGGGTGTTGCGCTTGCCGATCAGGAAGAACCCGAGCAGGACCAGCGGGAAATAGACAAAAATGAAGGGATACGAGTTGAAAAGCATCTCGGGGAGGGCACTGCTGTGGCGAGCGCCTTTTTGTCGTAATCGTTATAGAGCCGCCGGGGCGGCTGGTCGCCGATTATCGCGTGGTGGCCGCAGCCCACAGTTTCCAGAGACCCCGCACCTCGGTGCCTAGTTCCGCGAGCGTCAGCGACTCGTTGTAAATCACGGCGTCGGCGGCGGCCCGACGTGCCTTGCGCGGGGCCTGTTGCGCGATCACGGCACGCACGGCCTCGGGTGCCCAGCCCGAGCGCGACATCACACGCTGGAGCTGCGTTTCTTCCCGGGCATCGACCACCAGCACGCGATCCACCAGGGTGCGCCAGCGGCCGGATTCGACCAGCAGCGGCACGTCGAACACGACCACCGCATGGTCGCCGGCCGCAGCCGCCTGGCGTTGGGTTTCGGTGCCGATCAGCGGGTGCAGGATGGCTTCGAGGCGGGTCTTGGCGCCCGCATCGGTGAACACCAGCTGGCGCATGGCGACCCGGTCGAGGCTGCCATCGGGGGCGATGACCGAGGAGCCGAACGCCGCTTCGATGGCGGGCATCGCGATGCCACCGGTTTGCGCGATGCTGCGTGCGATGGCGTCGGTATCGACCAGCACCGCACCTTCAGCCACCAGCAGCGACGCGACCGTGCTCTTGCCGCTGCCGATGCCGCCGGTCAGACCGATGCGCTTCACTGCCATGCCGCAGTCATTCTCAAAGGGCCAGGGCCCCGAAAGGGAAAGCGAAAGGAATCCATTGCTTCACGACGGCGGGGCCGGCCACAAGGCAGATCAGCCCGGCACCGGCCAGGAAGGGGCCAAAGGCGATGGGAATGTCCTTGTGGGCCAGCTTGCCGGCGAAGCGCAGCGTCAGGCCGATCACGGCACCCACCACCGAGGAGACGAGGATGATTGCGATGAGGTAATCGGCGCCGAGCCAGGCGCCCAATGCGGCGAGCAGTTTGAAGTCCCCATGTCCCATGCCTTCCTTGCCTGTGACCAGGCGATAGGCATGGTACACAAGCCACAGGCTCAGGTAGCCGAACACGGCGCCCCAGACTGCAGCGCTCAAGCCGATACCGGTCCAACCCATGGCGGCACCGATCAGGCCGAGCCAGAGCAGCGGATAGTTCAGCGCATCGGGCAGGAACTGGGTGTCGAAGTCGATCAGGAACTGGCAGATCAGCACGGCCCCGAAGGCCGCCCAGAGCGCGCCCGTAGGGGTGAGGCCGAAGCGATGGCCGCACAGCGCGAACAGCGCACCCGTGATGAGCTCCACGAGGGGGTAGCGAGGGCTGATCGCCGTCTTGCAGCTGGCGCACCGGCCGCGCAGCAGCAGGTAGCTGAGCACGGGGATGTTCTGGTACCAGCGGATCTGGTGGCCGCAGGCGCCGCATCGCGAGGCGGGGCGTGTGAGGTCGAAGGGCGGCAGCTTCTCTAGAGCTTCGGCCGCCTTGTCCGCTGCCGCTTCAAGACATGCAGGCGGCACCGCTTTTGGACCGAAGACCAGCGACCAGAGTGAAGGCATGTCCTTCGACGACATGAGGTTGGCGACCGCATCGCTCAGCCAGCCTCGATACATCATGACCGGGGTCCGGTAGATCACCACGTTCAGGAAGCTGCCGATCAATAGCCCCAGCACACCGGCCAATGCGGTGTCGAACCCTTGCGACACCAGCATCAGACGACCTGGCCGAGCTTGAAGATGGGCAGGTACATCGAGACCACGATGCCGCCGATGATGACGCCCAGGAACACGATGATGATGGGCTCCATCAGGCTGGAAAGGCCGGCGACCATGTCGTCGACTTCGGATTCATAGAAGTCCGCGGCCTTGCCGAGCATGTGATCGATCGAGCCCGACTCTTCACCGATGGCGGTCATCTGGATCACCATCGATGGGAACAGGTTGACGTTGGTCATGGCCGCCGTCAGGCTGGTACCGGTCGAGACTTCCTGCTGGATCTTGGCTGTGGCGTCGCCGTAGACCGAGTTGCCTGAAGCACCTCCCACCGAATCGAGAGCCTCGACCAGCGGCACGCCGGCCGCGAACATGGTGGCGAGCGTGCGGGTCCAGCGCGCCACACAGGATTTTTCGATCAGCGTGCCGAAGATGGGCAGGCGCAGCAGCAGGCGGTCCATGACCTTCTGGACGCGCTCGTTGCGTTTCCAGGCTTGGAGGAAGAAGTAGATGCCGCCGCCGAGCACGCCGAAGATCAGCCACCAATAGGAAACAAAGTACTCGCTGATTGCCATCACGAACAGCGTCGGCGCGGGCAGGTCGGCACCGAACGAGGAGAACACCTGCTTGAAGGCGGGGATCACGAAGATCATGATGATCGCGACCACCACGAAGGCCACGACCACCACCGAGGTCGGGTACATCAACGCCGACTTGATCTTCGACTTGATCGCCTCGGTCTTCTCCATGTAGGTGGCTAGGCGATCGAGCAGGTCTTCCAAAATACCGGCCGCTTCACCGGCTTCCACCAGGTTGCAGTACAGGTTGTCGAAGTACTTCGGAAACTTGCGGAAGGCGGCAGACAACGAGGTGCCGGTCTCGACGTCGCTGCGGATGTCGTTCAGCAGCTTGGCGACGCTCGGGTTCGCGTTGCCGCGACCCACGATGTCGAAGGATTGCAGCAGCGGCACGCCGGCCTTCATCATGGTCGCCAACTGGCGCGTGAAGATGGCGATGTCCTTGGGCTTGATGGCCTTGCCCGAGCGCATGCGGCGCTTCTTGATCTTGGACGCCAGCACGCCCTGCCGGCGCAGGGCCGCCTGCACCTGGTTCTCCCCGGCTGCACGAAGTTCGCCGCGCACCAGCTTGCCGTTGCGATCCTTGCCTTCCCATTCGAAGACAAATTCCTTGTGCGTGACCTGGGAGCGTGGAGTTGCCACTGTTGCCATTCGATCTCCGGTGTTCAGTGTGTTCGTTATAGGTTGGTGCAAGCCACGACTTCTTCGAGCGACGTGAGGCCCTGCATGACTTTGCGAAGACCCGACTGGCGCAGCGAGCGCACGCCTTCGGCTTCGGATTGGTTTGCGATGTCCAGCGCGCTGCCGTCGCGCAGGATGATTTCCTGGATGGCTTCCGAAATCGGCATCACTTGGTAGATGCCGACCCGGCCCTTGTAGCCGCTGCTGCAGGCGGCGCAGCCGACCGGGCGGTACGGCTTCCAGGAGCCATCGATGTCTTCTTCGCGAAAGCCTGCATCGAGCAAGGCGTCGCGCGGGATGTCTGCCGGCACGCGGCACAGCATGCATAGCCGGCGTGCGAGGCGCTGCGCGGTGATCAGGATCACGCTCGATGCGATGTTGAACGGCGCGATGCCCATGTTGCGCATGCGTGTGAGCGTGGTCGGGGCGTCGTTGGTGTGCAGCGTCGACAGCACCAGGTGGCCGGTCTGCGCGGCCTTGATCGAGATGTCGGCGGTTTCGAGGTCGCGGATTTCGCCGACCATGATGATGTCGGGATCCTGCCGCAGGAAGGCGCGTAGTGCGGCCGCGAAGGTGAGGCCAGCCTTCTCGTTGACGTTGACCTGGTTGACGCCGGGCAGGTTGATTTCCGACGGGTCTTCCGCCGTCGCGATGTTGACGCCTGGCTGGTTGAGCAGGTTCAGGCAGGTGTAGAGCGACACGGTCTTGCCCGAGCCCGTCGGGCCGGTCACCAGCACCATGCCGTAGGGGCGGCCGATGGCGTGGAGGAGCCGTTCCTTTTCATCGGCGTCATAGCCCAGGGCATCGATGCCCATGCGGGCGCTGCTCGGGTCCAGGATACGCACGACGATCTTCTCGCCGAACAGCGTGGGCAGCGTGCTTACGCGAAAGTCGATGACACGGTCGGGGCCGATCTTGAGCTTCATGCGGCCGTCTTGCGGCACGCGTTTCTCGGAGATGTCGAGCCGGGAAATGACCTTGATGCGCGAGGCCAGCTTGTCCTTGATGACTGTGGGCGGCGAGGCGATCTCGCGCAGTTCGCCGTCGACCCGGAAGCGCACCCGGTAGTGGTGTTCGTAAGGCTCGAAGTGGATGTCCGAGGCCCGCATGCTGACTGCGTCGAGCAGCATCTTGTGCAGGAAGCGCACAACGGGTGCGTCTTCGACTTCGGCGATGGCCTGCTCGTTGGCGTCGCCCGAGGTGTCGGCCGTGACGTCGTCGAATTCGAACTCGGTGCCGACGATGCTGTTGATGGTTTCCGCCGCGCTTGCGGCGGCGGCCTCGATCATGCGCGAGAGCTTGTCGTATTCCGCAATGACCCAGTCCACGCCCATCTGCGACGCGAACTTGATCTTTTCAGCGGCCTGTTGGTCAGACGGGTCGGCGGTCGCGACGATCAGGCGGTTGTTGCGCTTGCTGAGAACGACAATGCGGTAGGCGTGACAGAGCTTGGGATCGAGCAGGTCCTTGGGCAGGCGCTGATGATCGACGGCATCGAGATCGAGCAAGGGGGCGCCAAAGGCGCTCGACAGGGTGTGAGCGAGGTCGGCGGCAGAGACGGCGCCGGTGCCGGTCAGCTCGGCGATGAAGCTGGTGCGACCGCTCAGCGACTTCTGATAGATGTCTTCGGCGGTCTTTGCCGCGAGCTTGCCGGCCGACACCAAGGCGCGCGCCAAGCCGGGAAGGGCGATCTGCGTAGTTTCTTTAACGGGAATTTCGGCAGCGGCCATTCAGCGAATGCAAAAGATGTGAAAAAGTGCTTCACGATCATCGCTGAACACACCTGTGCTGTAAATCGCTACACAGCAACAGGGGCTGACATTAACTGGACCAGTCGAGAAAAACTGGTCGGGGTGAGAGGATTCGAACCTCCGGCCTCTACGTCCCGAACGTAGCGCTCTACCAGGCTAAGCTACACCCCGATTGGTTGCAAGAAAAAGAAATCGTCCTAGATGCCAACTCTGGTGAGGTGTTCAGGCACGTCGCTCAAGCAACTGAGCCGCTAATTGTAGCAAACCTGAAGCGTGCAAATTCGACGGAAGGTCGCGCAATGCGTGAATTGCGCGTTCGGCCTCGGCCGCAGCGGCGGCGCGCGAGGCTTCCAGGGCGCCGGTTTCGCGAACGATCTCGACGATTTTCCCCAGCTGCGCGGTGTCGCCGGCCTCGATGGCTGCCCGCACCAGGGCGCTCTGCTCGGGGGTGCCGCGTTGCATGGCGAAGATCAGTGGCAGGGTGGTCTTGCCTTCGCGCAGGTCGTCGCCGACGTTCTTTCCTGTTTCCTGGGCATCGCCTGCGTAGTCGAGCACGTCGTCGATCACCTGGAAGGCTGTGCCCAGCGCTTGCCCGTAGGTGGCGCAGGCTTCTTCGATTTCAGGTGTGGCGCCGGCCAGCACGGCGGCCAGCCGGGTGCTGGCCTCGAACAGCTTGGCGGTCTTGGAGCGGATCACGCGCAGGTACGCTGCTTCGTCCAGCGAGGCGTCGTGCATGTTCATCAGCTGCAGCACTTCGCCTTCCGCGATCACGTTGGTTGCCTCGGCCAGGATCTGCATGATGCGCATGTTGTTTGCATCCAACATCATCTGGAAGGCGCGCGAATACAGGAAGTCGCCGACTAGCACGCTCGCGGGGTTCCCGAAGGATTCGTTGGCGGTGGCGCGGCCGCGGCGCAAGGTCGATTCGTCGACCACGTCGTCGTGCAGCAACGTGGCGGTATGGATGAACTCCACCACGGCTGCCAGATTGAAGCGTTGCTCGCCCTTGTAGCCGAGCGCGCCTGCCATGAGCAGCAGCAGCGCCGGCCGCAGACGCTTGCCGCCGGCCGAGATGATGTATTGCGAAACCTGGCTGACCAGCGGGACGCCGGTGCTCAGGCGTTGGGCGATCACACGGTCGACTTCGACCATGTCGCCGGCAATCAGGTCCAGCACGGTGGCGGTGGGGGAGGTGTCGGCGGCGGGAACTGGCAAAGCGAAGGCGCGAGGCGCTGCGAAGATGAGGGCGGCCCTGGAGGCCGGAACGCGGGAATTATAGGGAGCCGTGCACGAATCCCGGGCGCGTCTCAGAGTCGGGGTGGTGAGCGTTCGCAAACCGCGCTATAATCTTGGGCTCTGCGGAATTCGCTGCGGAGACTCATTTCTAAGAGGTTTACATGTACGCGGTCATAAAAACCGGCGGCAAGCAGTATCGCGTTGCTTCCGGCGAGAAAATTAAAGTAGAACAGATTGCTGCGGACGTAGGCCAGGAAATCGTGATCGACCAGGTTCTGGCCGTCGGAAACGGCGCTGAAATCAAGGTTGGCACGCCCCTGGTGTCCGGCGCAACGGTGACAGTCACGGTGCTGTCGCACGGCCTGCACGACAAGGTTCGCATCTTCAAGATGCGCCGTCGCAAGCACTATCAAAAACGTCAAGGCCATCGCCAGCAGTTCACCGAACTGCAAATCGGCGCGATCGCCGGCTAAGGAGCACATTCCATGGCACAGAAAAAAGGCGGCGGCTCCACGCGAAACGGGCGCGATTCCAAGCCCAAGATGCTCGGCGTGAAGGCCTTCGGCGGCGAACTGATCAGCGCAGGCTCGATCATCGTGCGCCAGCGCGGCACCCAGTTCCACCCCGGCGTGAACGTCGGCGTGGGCAAGGACCACACGCTCTTCGCCCTGGTCGACGGCCACGTGTCGTTCGGTCACAAGGGTGCGCTGAACAAGCACATGGTCAACGTGACGCCCGCGGCCTAAGCCCCGCAGTCACTTCGATCTTTCCGAGGCCCCGCATTGCCGGGGCTTCTTCATTTGTAAACTGGACATCCCATGAAGTTCGTCGACGAAGCCTTCATCGACATCGCCGCGGGCGATGGCGGCAACGGCTGCGTGTCGTTCCGTCATGAGAAGTACAAGGAATTCGGCGGCCCCAACGGCGGCGACGGCGGCCGTGGCGGCCACGTGTTCGCGGTGGCCGATTCGAACCTCAACACCCTGGTCGATTTCCGCTACTCGCGCCGGCACGAAGCCAAGCGCGGTGAGCATGGCATGGGCTCCGACATGTTCGGTGCCGCGGGCGACGACATCGTGCTCAAGATGCCTGTCGGCACGATCGTCTCCGACGCTGAAACGGGCGAGGTGCTGTACGAACTGCTCAAGGACGGCGAGGTCATCACCATCGCCAAGGGCGGCGACGGCGGCTTCGGCAACATGCGCTTCAAGAGCGCGATCAACCGTGCGCCGCGCCAGAAGACGCCGGGTTGGCCCGGCGAGAAGAAGAGCCTCAAGCTCGAGCTCAAGGTGCTGGCCGACGTTGGCCTGCTGGGCATGCCGAATGCCGGCAAATCGACACTGATCAGTGCCGTTTCGAACGCTCGACCGCGCATTGCCGACTATCCCTTCACCACGCTGCACCCGAACCTCGGTGTCGTGCGCGTCGGCCCCGAGCAGAGCTTCGTGGTGGCTGACTTGCCTGGTCTGATAGAGGGCGCCTCGGAAGGCGCCGGTCTCGGTCACCTCTTCCTGCGTCACCTGCAGCGCACCCGCCTGCTGCTGCACGTGGTCGACATGGCGCCGTTCGACGACAGCGTTGACCCGGTCGCACAGGCCAAGGCGCTCGTGGCCGAACTCAAGAAGTACGACGCCGCGCTGTACGACAAGCCGCGCTGGCTGGTGCTCAACAAGCTCGACATGGTGCCGGAGGACGAGCGCGCCGCGCGCGTCAAGGACTTCGTCAAGCGCCTGCGTTTCAAGGGCCCGGTCTTCGAGATCTCGGCGCTCACGCGCGAAGGCTGCGAGCACCTGGTCCAGGCCGTGTACCAGCAGGTCAAGGCGCAGCAGGTGGCCGAGCACGAAACCGTCGTGGTCGATCCGCGCTTCGTCCCGCTGCCGCCCGAAGGAAACTGAAGGCGTCGCAGCACCTTGGGTGCTGCAAAATGGATAGCAAGCAGCGCAGGCTGCATCCCTGAAACACGCCTTCTTCCTTCATGACCTCGAATTCCGGTTCCACTGCTTTGCGGGATGCCCGCCGTATCGTCGTCAAGGTGGGTTCCAGCCTTGTGACCAACGAGGGGCGCGGCCTCGACGAAGGTGCCATCGGCGAGTGGTGTCGACAACTGGCCGAGCTGGTGCGCGACGGGCGCGAGGTGGTCATGGTGTCGAGCGGCGCGATCGCCGAAGGCATGAAGCGCCTGGGCTGGAAGAGTCGTCCGCACGAAGTGCACGAACTGCAGGCCGCGGCGGCCGTCGGGCAGATGGGCCTGGCCCAGATGTACGAGACCAAGCTGCGCGAGAACCAGATCGGCAGTGCGCAGGTGCTGCTGACTCACGCCGACCTCGCGGACCGCGAACGCTACCTCAACGCGCGTTCCACGCTGGTCACGCTGCTTCGGCTCGGCGTGGTTCCGGTGATCAACGAGAACGACACCGTGGTCAACGACGAGATCAAGTTCGGTGACAACGACACGCTTGGCGCCTTGGTCGCCAACCTGGTCGAGGCCGACGCCCTGATCATCCTGACCGACCAGAAGGGCCTGTACACGGCCGATCCGCGCAAGGATCCCGACGCCAAATTCGTGCACGAGGCTGCCGCTGGTGACCCGGCGCTCGAAGCCATGGCCGGCGGTGCCGGCTCGAGCATCGGGCGGGGCGGCATGATTACCAAGATCCTCGCGGCCAAGCGCGCGGCGGGCTCCGGTGCTTCCACAGTCATTGCTTGGGGGCGCGAAGCCGACGCGCTGCTGCGGCTGACGCGCGGCGAATCCATCGGCACGTTGCTGGTGGCGCAAACCGCGAAGCACCAGGCGCGCAAGCGCTGGATGGCCGACCATCTGCAGCTGCGCGGCGCCGTCATCGTTGATGCCGGTGCGGCGGCCAAGGTCCGTGGCGAGGGAAAGAGCCTGCTGCCGATCGGCATGACGGGCGTATCCGGCGAGTTTTCGCGCGGCGATGTGATCGCGGTGCGTGACGTCGACGGTGTCGAGTTGGCCCGCGGGCTGGCCAACTATTCGAGCGTCGAGGCCCGGCTGCTGTGCCGCAAGCCATCGACTGAGTTCGAGCGGCTGCTGGGCTATGCGGCCGAGCCGGAGATGGTGCACCGCGACAACATGGTGTTGATGCCGGGCTGATCCGGCCAGTGGTCATCAAGGCGGGGCGCGATGCCCCGCAGGTTCAGGGCAGTTCGCGCAGCGGATTGCGGATGTTCTGCACCATCTCGTTGACCGAGCTGCGCGGCGCATTGCCCCGGCACAGCCCCTGGGACGTCAACGCCGGCACGTAGCTGGAGTTCATGTCCTTCACGCGCTTCCACTCGGGCGACTTCGTTTCCTGCCATGCGCCGTTGTTGTAGCGGGCATAGCTCTTCATCTCGGCCGTCGAGCAGCGCACGCCTTCGTAGAAGGCATTGACTGCGCCGCCGGCTCGGTTCTGCGCCACCACCACGTAACGCACGATGCCGTCCTTGGTGATGGCGATCGTGTTCGGATCGACACCGAATTTCAGCGTCATGTAGGGCGGCATTGCGATCGGCAGCAGGCGGCTTTCGCTGAAGGCCGGCGGCGGCGGCACCGCGGTTTCTTCCCACTCCTTGTCCTGCTCGGTGCTCTTGGGCGCGGGTGGCATGCCGGCCTGGGCCCAGTCGGGGTTGTCGGTGTCATAGCCGCGGGACGCGCAGGCGGAGAGCAGGCCTGCGCAGGCGATGACGAGCGCGCACTCAGCGTGGCGTCGGGAAAGAGGAAGGCGCGCTGTTCTTGGGAGGAGGTTCATCGCTCGCAGAAGGAATGTCGGGATGCGGATCGAAGCTACCGCCGGGCGGCAGGTCGAGGCCCGCGGGCGCCCCATGCTCCAGCGGATGGCGCTCGAATTCTCGGGCGCGCACGTTGCTGCGCAGGAAGCGATTGCGGAAATCCTGCCGGGGCAGGTAGCGAGCAAGCTCGGTAAGCGCCATCTCGTAGACGCCGCGCTTGAACTCGACGACCACGTCGAGCGGGACCCAGTAGTCGTGCCAGCGCCAAGCGTCGAATTCGGGATGGTCGGTGGCACGCAGGTTGAGATCCCAGTCGTGACCGACAAGTTGCAGCAGATACCAGATCTGCTTCTGGCCTTTGTAGTGGCCCCGTGCGTCACGGCGGATGAACCGATCCGGCACCTCGTAGCGCAACCAGTCGCGGGTACGGGCCACGATGCGCACATGCTCCGGATGGAGCCCGACTTCCTCGTGCAGTTCCCGGAACATGGCTTGCTCGGGACTTTCGCCGCGGTCGATGCCGCCTTGCGGAAACTGCCAGGAATGCGTGCGTATGCGCTTGCCCCAGAAAACCTGGTTTCTCTGGTTGAGCAGGATGATGCCGACGTTGGGCCTGAAGCCGTCCCGGTCGAGCATAATCAAACCCCAATTTTTGAACTGAGTCGATTATGCATGCCGGGTTGCCCTCGGCAAGCGACCGGTTCCGGGCTCTCAGGGTCTATCCGGGGTGCCTGTCTCCCTCCTCACTTCGAACCCACCTGCGCGATCCCGATGAAAGCTTCCCGATTTTTTGTCTCCACCCTGAAGGAAGCGCCCGCTGACGCGGAGGTCGCGAGCCACCGGCTCATGATGCGCGCCGGCATGATCAAGAAGGTCGGCACCGGCATCTACACGTACATGCCCATGGGCCTGCGCGTGATCCGCAAGGTCGAGGCGATCGTGCGCGAAGAGATGGACCGTGCAGGCGCGATCGAGATGACGATGCCGGTGGTGCAGCCCGCCGAGCTCTGGCAGGAGGCGGGTCGCTTCGACAAGATGGGTCCCGAGCTGCTGCGCATCAAGGACCGCCATGACCGCGACTTCGTGATCCAGCCGACCAGCGAAGAGGTGGTGACCGACATCGCGCGTCAGGAAATCCGAAGCTACAAGCAGCTGCCGAAGAATTTCTACCAGATCCAGACCAAGTTCCGCGACGAGCGCCGCCCGCGCTTCGGCCTGATGCGTGGGCGCGAGTTCACCATGAAGGACGCCTACAGCTTCGACCGCGACCTCGACGCGGCCAAGGCCAGCTACCAGAACATGGCGCAGGCCTACCGCAACATCTTCGACCGCTTCGGCTTGCGCTACCGCGCCGTGGCGGCCGACAGCGGTGCCATCGGCGGCGACCTGAGCGAAGAGTTCCAGGTGATCGCCGCCACGGGCGAAGACGCCATCGTCTACTGCCCCGACAGCACCTACGCCGCCAACATGGAAAAGGCCGAGGCGCTGGCCCCCGCCGGCCCGCGCCCCGCCGCCGTCAATGCGCTCGAGAAGACGCCCACGCCCGGCAAGAGCACCTGCGCCGACGTGGCCGAACTGCTCGGCGTGCCGCTGGCCACCACGATCAAGTCACTGGTGCTCGCCACCGACATCGTCGACGACGCCGGCAACATCAAGGGCGCGCAGATCTGGCTGCTGCTGTTGCGCGGTGACCATGACATGAACGAGATCAAGGTCAGCAAGGTGCCGGGCCTGGACAAGGGTTTCCGCTTCGCGACCACCGCCGAGATCGACGAGCACTTCGGCTGCAAGCCGGGCTACCTCGGCCCGCTGAACCTCAAGAAGCCCGTCAAGCTCGTGGCCGACCGCGAAGCAGCCGTGCTGGCCGACTGGATCACCGGCGCCAACGAGGTCGACTTCCACATGACCGGCGTCAACTGGGGCCGCGACCTGCCTGAACCTGACCTGGTCGCCGACCTGCGCAATGTGGTCGCCGGCGACGCCTCGCCCGACGGCAAGGGCGTGCTGGCCATCGAGCGCGGCATCGAAGTGGGCCACGTGTTCGTGCTCGGCACCAAGTACAGCAAGGCCATGAACGCCACCTACCTCGACGAAGGCGGCAAGCCGCAGTTCCTCGAGATGGGCTGCTACGGCATCGGCATCACCCGCCTGCCGGCCGCTGCCATCGAACAGAACCACGACGAGCGCGGCATCATCTGGCCCGACGCGCTGGCGCCGTTCACGGTGGTGGTCTGCCCGATCGGCATGGACCGCAGCCCCGAGGTCAAGGTCGCGGCCGAAGCCCTCTATGAAGAGCTGCTGGCCAAGGGCGTCGACGTGCTGCTCGACGACCGTGGCGAGCGCCCCGGCGCGATGTTTGCCGACTGGGAGCTGATCGGCGTGCCGCACCGCGTCGTCATTTCCGACCGTGGCCTCAAGGAAGGCCAGCTCGAGTACCAGGGCCGGCGCGACACCGCGGCCACCAAGGTGCCTGCAGCCGGCATCGCCGACTTCATCGCGGGCAAGCTCGCGGCATGAGCGTGACCGGGGGGCTTTCGCGACGCAGCTGCCTGCTGGGCAGCGCTGCGGCAGGCGCCCTGACCGCACTCTCGCTGCCGCAAACGGCCTGGGCCGGCGCGCAGATCGAGGAGCCGCTGATCGACTCGGTGCGCACCGCGCTGAGTTCGGCCATCCACAACAAGGCGCCGCCGGTGCCGCAGTTCGCCGACACCGAGGCGCGCCTAGCGTACCTGCGGTGGCTCGGCGAGATGAGCGAGCGCCTGCGCAAGAAGGTCGCCGACCCGGCCACGCGCATCGAGTTCCTGCAGACCGTCTGGTACGAGGCCAGGCGCTCGGGGCTCGACGTGAGCCTGGTGCTGGGTTTGATCCAGGTCGAGAGCAACTTCCGCAAGTTCGCAGTTTCCAGCGCCGGCGCGCGCGGCTACATGCAGGTGATGCCGTTCTGGACCCGCGTGATCGGCGACAGCGACTCCGCCAAGCTGTTCCACATGCAGACCAACCTGCGCTTCGGCTGCGTGATCCTGCGCCATTATCTCGACCGCGAGAAGGGCGACCTCTTCATGACACTGGGCCGCTACAACGGCAGCCGGGGCCGCGCACCCTATCCGAACGCCGTGTTCGCGAACCAGCGGCTGTGGGCCTACGTCGACAGGGACCGCTCGGCGGCCTGACCGCAGTCGCGGTCGCTCAGTCTGCGGCGACCACGGCCTTGGCGGTGACCGAGCCCTTGGTGACCATCACCTGGTCGATGCGGTAGCTGTCGACGTCCATCACCTCGAAGGTGTAGCCGCCCCAGGTCACGCTGTCCGTGCGCTTGGGCACGCGGCGCAGCATCACCATCAGGAAGCCCGCGAGCGTTTCGTACTCCTCGGCGTGCGGCAGCTCGTCGATGTGCAGCGCGCGCTGCACGTCCTGGATCGGCGTGATGCCGTCGATGAGCCACGAGTTCTCGTCGCGCTTCACGATCTGTTCTTCTTCGGGTGTCGAGGTCGACACCAGGTCGCCCATCACCGTGCTCATCACGTCGTTGAGCGTGATCACGCCGACCACCAGGCTGTACTCGTTGACGATGATCGCGAAGTCTTCATGTGCCTGCTGGAACTGCTCCAGCACTTCGGTGAGCGAGAGCCGGTCGGGAATCACCAGCGCCTTGTGGAGCGTCAGGCCCTGGTCGAACGCCAGCGGCTGGCCGCTGAGCACGCGCTGGAACATGTCCTTGGCGTCCACGTAACCGAGCACGTGATCGATGTCGCCGTCGCACACCGGGTAGGCCGAGAAGGGCTCGGCCACGATGCGCGCGCGCAGCACCGATTCGGTGTCGTCGTGCAGGAACCAGGCGATGCTGTCGCGCGCGGTCATCACGCTGCTGACAAGGCGGGTGTCGAGTTCGAACACGTTGGCGATCACCTGCTGCTCGCGCGCTGCCAGCACGCCGGCCTGCGCGCCGGCCTCGGTCATGGCGAGGATGTCGGCCGAAGTGATCTTGTCGTCGCGTGCCATCGGCATGCCGAGCACCTTGAACAGCAGGTCGGTCGCGCGGGTGAAGAACCACACCAGCGGCTTGAAGGCCGTGATCAGCAGCAGCATCGGGCCGACGATGCGCACCGCGAGCCGTTCGGGGGCGCTCATGCCCAGGCGCTTGGGAAACAGGTCGGCGAACACCAGGAACACCGCGATCACGATCACGAACGAGCACAGGAAGGCGATGTTGGCCGCGAGCTCCACGCTCAGCCAGTTCTCGAAGAAACGGGCGAAGTAGGGGCTGAGCGAGCCTTCGCCCACCACGCCGCCGAGGATCGCCACCGCATTGAGGCCGATCTGGACCACGGTGAAGTAGTGGCCCGGCTGCTCCTGCACGCGCAGCACCTTTTCCGCGCGAGGGTCGCCTTCGTCGGCCATCTGGCGCAGGCGCAGGCGGCGCGAGGCGGCCAGGCAGATTTCGGCGAGGGAGAAGAAGGCACTCATCGCGATCAGCAGCGCGATGATGAGCAGGCTTTGGGTGAGAGTCATGGCGGCACGTTGTAGACCGCCATGGTGCCATGACTGGCACCGGGTTCGGGCGCGCGCGGGGCGCGGCGCCCGTCAAACGGAAAGGCTCAGGCGGCCGCGCCGCCGCCGATCACCTGCTGCAGCTCGCCCGACTCGTACATCTCCATCATGATGTCGGAGCCGCCCACGAATTCGCCCTTGACGTAGAGCTGGGGGATGGTGGGCCAGTTGCTGTATTCCTTGATGCCCTGGCGGATCGCGTCGTCCTCGAGCACGTTGACGGTCTTCAGCGCCTTGGTGTCGACCCCCACGGCCTTGAGGATCTGGATGGCACGGCCCGAGAAGCCGCACATCGGGAAGCTGGCGTTGCCCTTCATGAAGAGCACGAGTTCGTTGGATTTGACGAGGTCGTCGATGCGTTGTTGAGCGTCGGACATGGGGACTCCTGAAGAAAAGTGGGCTGGGGGGATTATTTCACCGTGCGCCAGATGCCGCCGGAGCAGCGCGCGATGCCGGCGAGGTCGTCGCGGCTTTGCACCTCGGCAAAACCGCGCGCGGCCAGCAGCTGGCGCACCGCGTCGGCCTGGTCGTGGCCGTGTTCCAGCAGCAGCCAGCCGCCGTCGGCCAGGTGGGCGGGCGCGTCGCGCACGATCTGGCGGATGTCGTCGAGGCCGTCGGCGCCAGCGACCAGCGCGCGGGTGGGCTCGTGGCGCAGCGCGGGCAGGTGCGGATCGCCGGCGGCGATGTACGGCGGGTTGCTGGCGATGACCGCGTAACCGCTCTCGGCACCGTCGAGCCAGCTCGATTCGGTGAAGCGCACCGGCAGGCCGAGGCGCTGCGCGTTGGCCCGGGCCACCGCGAGCGCATCGGCGCTGGCATCGACCGCGTCGACCTGCGCGTCGGGGCGCGCATGCTGCAGGGCCAGCGCGATCGCGCCGCTGCCCGTGCCGAGGTCGAGCACGCGCGGGGCCAGGCGGCCGTCGAGGCACTGCAGGGCCCATTCGACCAGCGTTTCGGTGTCGGGGCGCGGCACCAGCACGCGGGCATCGACCTGCAGCTGCAGGCCGTGGAATTCCTTCTCGCCCAGCAGGTAGGCGACCGGCTCGCCGGCCTTGCGGCGCGACAGCTGGCGCGCAAGCGCAGGCCAGGCCTCGCCGGGGAAGGGATCGGTGTCGTGTGCGAGCAGCCAGGCGCGGTCGTTCACGGGGCGGCCCAGCGCGTGCAATAGCAGCAGCTGGACGTCGAGGCGGTCGATGCCCAGGGCCATGGCCGCGGCCAGCGCCTGCGCCACGGTGGACGGTGCGGCGGTGTCGGTCATCACGCGGGCAGGCTCGATTCCAGCTCGGCCAGTTGCTCGGCCTCGCGTGCGGCGCGCAGCGCGTCGAGCACGTCGCCCAGGTCGCCTTCCATGATGGCCAGCAGCTTGTAGAGCGTGAGGTTGATGCGGTGGTCGGTGAGCCGGCCCTGCGGGAAGTTGTAGGTGCGGATGCGGTCCGAGCGGTCGCCGCTGCCGATCAGGCCCTTGCGCATGGCGGCGTCCTTGGCGGCGCGCTCGCTGCGCTCCTTCTCCTGGATGCGCGCCGACAGCACTTGCAGCGCCTTGGCCTTGTTGCGGTGCTGGCTGCGGTCGTCCTGGCACTCGGCCACGATGCCGGTCGGGATGTGCGTGATGCGCACGGCCGAGTCGGTCTTGTTGATGTGCTGGCCACCGGCGCCGCTGGCGCGGTAGGTGTCGATGCGCAGGTCGGCCGGGTTGATCTGCACCGCCACGGTCTCGTCGGGCTCGGCCAGCACGGCGACCGTGCAGGCGCTGGTGTGGATGCGGCCCTGCGTCTCGGTGGCCGGCACGCGCTGCACGCGGTGGCCGCCCGATTCGAAGCGCAGGTGGCCGAAGACCTCGTCGCCCACGATGCGGATCACCACTTCCTTGTAGCCGCCGAGTTCGCTCTCGCTTTCGCTCACCACTTCGCAGCGCCAGCCGGCGCGCTCGCAGTAGCGCGTGTACATGCGCAGCAGGTCGCCCGCGAACAGGGCCGACTCGTCGCCGCCCGTACCGGCGCGGATTTCGAGGAAGGCGTTGCGCGCGTCGTCCGGGTCCTTGGGCAACAGCAGGCGCTGCAGCTCGTCCTCGAGCTGCACCAGCTCGGCCTCGGCGCCGGCGATTTCTTCCTTCGCCATCTCGGCCATGTCGGGGTCGTCGAGCATTTCCTTCGCACCCACGATGTCGGCCTCGCGCTGCTTGAAGCGCTCGTAGCGGCCCGCGATCTGCGTGACTTCGGCGTGCTCGCGCGAGATGGTGCGGTACTGCGCCATGTCGCTCATGATGTCTTCGCGCGAAAGCAGGAAGTCGAGCTCGCCCAGGCGTTGGGCGTAGCGTTCGAGTTGGTGGCGCAGAAAGGATTTCACGACGGAAGGGGCTCGGAAAAATGAGGGGAGAAACGCCGCAGTGCAGCAGCAGGGCGCATGAAAGACCGCGGCCCGCGCGGCGAGCGGGGCCATCGACGCGCGTCGTCGCTAACGCTCTTTGCGCAGGAACAGGCGCGAGAGCGTCTGCGCCGTCTGTTCGCGCGAGGCGGCGTCGCCCGCGTGCAGTTCGGCCATGGCGCCGTGCATCATCTTCTGCGTGAGTCCGCGCGACATGGCTTCGAGCACGGCGTCGATCGATTCGCCCTTGGCGAGCAGCTTGCGCGCACGGGCCATCTCGGCGGCGCGCCATTCGTCGGCCTGCGCGTTGAGCTGCTGGATCAGCGGCACGGTGCCGCGCTGGCCCAGCCAGTGCATGAAGCTCTGCACGCCGGCGTCGATGATGACTTCGGCCTGCGCCACGGCGGCTTGCCGGTTGGCCTGGCCCTGCTGCACGACCTGGGCGAGGTCGTCCACGGTGTACAGGTAGATGTCTTCCAGCGCCTTCACTTCGGGTTCGATGTCGCGCGGCACGGCCAGGTCGACCATGAACATCGGGCGGTGCTTGCGAGCCTTGAGCGCGCGTTCCACGGCGCCCAGGCCGATGATCGGCAGCGTGCTGGCGGTGCAGCTGATGACGATGTCGAATTCGGCCAGGCGGGCGGGCAGGTCGGCCAGCCGCATGGCTTCGCCGCCGAAGCGCGAGGCGAGCTTTTCACCGCGCTCCAGCGTGCGGTTGGCGATGGCGATGGCCTTGGGTTCCTTGGCCGCGAAGTGCGTGGCCGCGAGGTCGATCATTTCGCCCGCGCCGACGAACAGCACGCGCGTCTTGCGCAGGTCTTCGAACAACTGGCCGGCCAGGCGCACGGCGGCGGCGGCCATGCTGATCGAGTGGGCGCCGATCTCGGTGGCGGTGCGCACCTCTTTCGCGACGGCGAAGGAGCGCTGGAACAGCTGGTTGAGCGTGCTGCCCAGCGCGCCGGCGGTTTCGGCGGCGCGCACGGCGTCCTTCATCTGGCCGAGGATCTGGGCCTCGCCGAGCACCATCGAGTCGAGGCCGCTGGCCACGCGGAAGGCATGGCGCGCGGCTTCGTCGTCGTGCAGGGTGTAGGCGTGCGAGCGCAGCAGGGCGGGGGCCACGCCGCCGCTCTGGGCCAGCCAGCCGAAGGTGTGGTCGAGCGCGATGTGCTCGGAGGCGCAATAGATCTCGGTGCGGTTGCAGGTCGAGATGATCGCGGCCTCGACCTGCGGGTGGCGACCGCCGGCGAAGGAGCTGCGCAGGCTGTGCAGCGTCGGGGCCATCTGGTCGAGGGCGAACGCGAAACGACCGCGCAGATCGAGCGGCGCGGTCGTGTGGTTCAAGCCGAGAGCCCAGACTGACATGCCCGTGATTATAAAATCAGCAGCCGGGCGAGGTTTGCCGAGGGACAAATGGCTTTCCCTATGACAGCCATACGCTCTGCCGCATGGCCCCCGCGCGCTCTCACGGCCCCTGACCGGCCCTCTTCCTGGACCTCATGGACCTGCTGGATTTCCTCAATCACCTGCTCAATTTTGTGGCACCGGCGGCCTTCATCGCCTTGGTGCTGGTGGCCATGGGGCGCTTTCTCGGCGGTCCGCGCACCGGCATTCCGCGCTGGTGGATGCAATGGGCGATCACCTTCGGGGCCGGCGTGCTGACCTCGCTGGCCGGCCTGATCGTCACGGGCCGCGACGGCTCGATGGCCACTTACGCCGCACTGGCCGCGGTCTGCGGCACCGTGCAGTGGCTGGCGATGCGCGGCTGGGGCCGCTGAACCCGCTTCAGTCGAGCCGGCGAGCCATGTAGACCGAGAGCCCGGGGTAGGTCGCCAACCGGGCCTGTTGTTCCTCGCCGGCCGGCGTGACGGCCGCATAACCCTGCCGTTCCCAGAACCCGACCGACGCCTGCACCGACACCAGCGTCGAATGCCGCCAGCCCGCGCGCAGCGCGTGGGCCCAGGCGTGGCGCACGAGGCGTGGCCCCAGGCCCAGCCCCGACGCATCGGGGTGCACCGCCAGGTCGTGCAGGTAGAGCGCGTCGGCGTCGGGCGCCACGTCGAAGTCGCCATGCAGCGGCGTGAGCTTGCCGCGCTGCGAGGGGTACGCCGCCAGGTAGGCCCGCACGGCGCCGCCGTGTTCAGCCACCCAGCCGGTGTGCGGCGAGGCCGCCAGCCGCCGCGCGATGAGCACGCCGTCCTCCACGAACCCCGCGCCGTAGCAGGCGAGCTGGATCGCCAGCACCGCCGCGAGGTCGTCCCCGTGCATGTCGCGCACGACAACGGTGGGTGGGAGGGCGGAAGGCGCCGCGTCCATTAGGCCAGCAGCAGCTTGTCGTCGTCCAGCTTCTCGCCGCGCGTCTGCTCGAACATGCGCAGCAGGTCGGGCACGTCCAGGCCCGCGCGCTGGTCGCCGGCCACGTCGAGGATGACTTGGCCTTCGTGCAGCATTACGGTGCGCGAGCCGTAGTCCAGCGCCTGGCGCATGCTGTGCGTCACCATCATCGCGGTGAGCTGGCTGCCTTCGACGATCTTGGCCGTGAGCTCCAGCACGAAGGCGGCGGTCTTGGGGTCGAGCGCGGCCGTGTGCTCGTCGAGCAGCAGGATGCGCGAAGGCCGCAGCGATGCCATCAGCAGGCTCACGGCCTGGCGCTGGCCGCCCGAGAGCAGGCCGATGCGGTCGGCCAGGCGGTTCTCCAGGCCCAGTTTCAGGATCGACAGCTTCTCGCGGAACAGCTCGCGCAGGTTGCGGTTGAGCGAGAAGCCGAAGCCGCGCCGCTCGCCGCGCTTCCACGCCAGCGCCATGTTCTCCTCGATGGTCAGCGCCTCGCAGGTGCCGGCCATCGGGTCCTGGAACACGCGCGCGACCATGCCCGAGCGCTGCCACGCGTTCATGCGCGTCACGTCCTTGCCGTCGATCTCCAGGCGGCCCTTGTCGACCAGCAGGTCGCCGCTGATGGCGTTCAGGAAGGTCGACTTGCCTGCGCCGTTCGAGCCGATCACGGTGACGAACTGGCCGGTGGGAATCTCCAGGCTCAGGCCGCGCAGCACGCGGTTCTCGATCGGCGTGCCGGGGTTGAAGGTGATTTCGAGTTGTTGGGCGCGCAGCATCAGTTCTTCCCCTTGAAGAGGCCGCCCAGCTTGCGCTTGTAGGCAGGCACCAGCAGCGCGAACGCCACGAGCACGGCGGTGACCAGGTTCAGGTCCTGCGCCTGCAGGCCCATGAAGTCGGTGTTCAGCGCCATCGCGATGAAGAAGCGGTACAGCAGCGCGCCGATGATGCAGGCCAGCGTGGTGATCACCATGCTGCGCGCGGGCATCAGCGTCTCGCCGATGATCACGGCCGCCAGGCCGATCACGATCGTGCCCACGCCCATCGAGATGTCGGCCGTGCCCTGGCTCTGCGCGAACAGCGCGCCGGCCAGCGCCACCAGCGCATTGGAGAGCGCCAGGCCCGCCATGGTCTGGAAGTCGGTCGAGATGCCCTGGGCCCGCGCCATGCGCGCGTTGCCGCCGGTGGCGCGCATCGCCAGGCCGGCTTCGGAGGCGAAGAACAGGTCGACGACGATCTTCGCGGCGATCACGATGATCAGCAGCAGAAGCGGCTTGGCCCAGTGCTCGGGCATGCCGCCGAAGCTGACCATGCTGAACACCGTGGGTTCGGTGATGAGCGCCACGTTGGGCTTGCCCATCACGCGCAGGTTGATGGAGTACAGCGCGATCATCACCAGGATGCTCGCGAGCAGCTGCATGATCTTCAGCTTGACGTTGAGCCAGGCCGTGAGCCAGCCCGAGGCGGCACCGGCCACGCAGGCCACGGCCGTGGCGGCGATGGGGTTCCAGCCCGCGACGATCAGCGTCGCGGCCACGGCGGCGCCCAGCGGAAAGCTGCCGTCCACCGTGAGGTCGGGAAAGTTGATGATGCGGAACGACATGAAGACGCCCAGCGCGACCAGTCCGAAAATCAGACCAATCTCGATGGCGCCCAGCGAAGCAATGAGGGACATGGGGGCTTCCGGCGGGAGCGCGGTCGGCGGGCCCCGGCGCCCGGCCTGCGCCGGGAGCGGAAGGCCCGCCGGGGCGGCTTTTACTTGGTGCTGACGACCTTCGCCGACTTCAGCAGCGCGTCCGACAGGGTCACGCCCTGCAGCTTGGCGGCGCCGGGGTTCACCACCAGCTCGAAGTTGGTGCTGGTCTGCGAGGCGATGGTGCCGGGCTTCTCGCCCTTGAGGATGCGCACCACGATCTTGCCGGTCTGGCGGCCGATGTCGGTGTAGTTCAGGCCCAGCGCGGCCACGGCGCCGCGCTCGACGGTGGCGGTGTCGGCGGCCACCACGGGCAGCTTGGCCTGTTGCGCGACCTTCACGATGCCCTCGAAGGCCGAGACCACGTTGTTGTCGGTGGGCGTGTAGATCACGTCGGCCTTGCCGACCAGGCTCTGTGCGGCGGTGGGCACGTCGACCGTGCGGGCCGCGGCGGCTTCCACCACCGTCATGCCGGCAGCCGAGGCGGCCTTCTTGAGCGAATCGACGATGGCCACCGAGTTGGCTTCGCCGGGGCTGTAGATCACGCCGATGCGCTTGGCCGCGGGCACGACCTTCTTGATCAGGTCGATGTGCTTTTCGAGCGGCGACAGGTCGGACACGCCGGTCACGTTGGTGCCCGAGGGCTCCCAGTTCTTCACCAGCTTGGCGGCCACCGGGTCGGTGATGGCGGAGTACACGACGGGAATCGTCTTGGTGGCGGCCACGGTCGCCTGCGCCGACGGCGTGGCGATGGCGACGATCACGTCGGGCGCATCGCCCACGTACTTGCGGGCGATCTGGGCGGCGGTGCCCACGTTGCCCTGGGCGCTCTGGTAGGTGAACTTGAGGTTCTTGCCTGCTTCGTAGCCGGCGGCCTTCAGCTCTTCCTTCACGCCGTCGCGCACGGCGTCCAGCGCCGGGTGCTCGACGATGGCGGTCACGGCGACCGACTTGTCCGCGGCCAGGGCCGGCGCGGCGGCGAGCACGCCGAGGGCCAGGGCGACGGCGCTGAAGGGGGTGCGAAGCAAAGCGTTTTTCACGAAAAAGGTCTCCGGGTGGGGAAGGGATGGATGCGTTCAAGCCGCCGGCAATCCGCCGGGGCGGGTCATTCAGCGCCCCGGCTTGGCGTGGTGCTGTCCGGGCGCGTCGAAGTCTAGATCGTACTTTGCACAATTAAGGTGCATGAAGGCCTCGGGCTTTCCCCGCTTTAGGAAACATAATTGCGTCCACTGATGAATCGGGGAGATGAAATTGCAGACTGTCGGACTTGACCGCATCGACCTTCGAATTCTGGACCACCTCCAGGTCAACGGCCGGGCCTCGAACCTGGAGCTGGCGGAGGTGGCCAAGCTGTCGCCCGCGCAGTGCCTGCGGCGGCACAGGCGGCTGGAGGAACTGGGGCTCATCACCGGCTATGCGGCGCGGCTGAATGCCCGCCATGTCGGGCTGGGCGTGATCGCCTTCATCCACGTCACGATGGCGCGCGGCCATGTGGACGAGCTGCCCAAGTTCCAGGACCTGATCGCCGACATGCGGCAGATCCTGGAGTGCTATTCGGTGACGGGCGACTTCGACTACGTGATCAAGGTGGTCGCGAGCGACCTGGAGTCGCTCTCGCAGTTCCTCATGCACACGCTGATGCGCATGCCGGGGGTGTCGGCGGTGCGATCGAGCGTGTGCCTCAACGAGATCAAGTCCACCACGGCGCTGCCGCTGGAATGACGCGAGAGGCTCAGGTGCTCGCGCCCGGCAGCGGCGAGGCCGGCGTGGCGGGTGCCGGCGACGGCTCGGCGGGCAGCACCGGCGCGGCCGCGGCCATCACGAGCGTCGTCGGCGTGGCCAGCGGCAGGTCGGCCTTCTTGAGCGCATCGAGGATCGTGAACAGCAGGTCGCTGCGCACGCCGCCCGCCAGCCGGGGGCTCGGCACGTAGGCGATGGCCTGGAAGATCAGCAGCCCGTTCTCGATGCCTTCGAGCGTGAGCGAGGGCGCCGGCGTTTCCAGCACGCCCTCGTGCGAACGGCAGGCCTCCAGGATCAGCTCGCGCACGCGCTGCGCGTCGGTGGTCAGCGGCATCGGCAGGCGGATCAGCACGCGGCCTTCGGCGTTGGCCAGCGTCATGTTGCGCACGGTCTTGGTGATGAACTCCGAGTTCGGCACGATCAGCGTCGAGCGGTCGCCCAGCTGGATCTCGGTGGCGCGCACGTTGATGCGCCGCACGTCGCCCTCGGTGGTGCCCAGCACCACCCAGTCGCCCACCTTCACCGGCTGCTCGGCCAGCAGGATGAGGCCCGAGATGAAGTTCTGCACGATGGCCTGCAGGCCGAAGCCGATGCCCACCGACAGCGCGCTGGCCACCCACGCGATGCGCTCGATGCCGATGCCCAGGGCCGACAGCGAGAACGCCACCACAAGGATGCCGCCCACGTAGCCCAGCAGCGTGGTGATCGAACTCTGCATGCCCGGCTCGAACTGCGTGCTCGGCAGGTAGCTGCGCGACAGCCAGCGCTTGAACACCCGCAGCACGATGAAGCCGACGACCGCCACCGCCACGGCGCTGAGGATCGCGCCCGGCACCAGTTGGAACTCGCCCACCTTCACACCCGTGCCGAGCTTGCCGCCGCGCTGGAACACCTCGCCGGGGCCCGTGCCCAGCGGCGCGGCGAGCGCCACCAGCATGTAGAAGAACAGCCCCACGCGGCTCAGGCCCGAGAGCACCGTGGCGGCCTGGTCGAGCGTCTGCGGCGCGAGGCCGAAGCTCTTCTGCAGCCGCTGGCCGGAGGCGCTGCGCGAGGACACCACGGCCATGAACAGGTCGTCGGCGAACTTGAACAGCACGTAGAAGGCCGCCGCGACGATGCCGCTCCAGGTGAGCTGCGAGGCCAGGAAGCTCGCCAGCGCCACGTAGCCGAAAGCCACCAGCACCCAGATCGCGATCACCAGCATCGCGATCAGCGCCACCAGCACCCCGACCCACATCGGCCGTTCGGGCAGGCCGGCGTCGGGTGCGTCGGCGCGTAGCGCCTTCAGGCGGTACACGACGATGCCGACCAGCGCGGTGAGCAGCAGCGCCGTCGCCACGTGCGTGGTCACCACGGCGGCAAAGCTGGCGTCGATGAGCGCGTTGATCTCGGCCGGTGTCCACGCCAGGGCGGCCACCAGCGCGACCAGCCAGGGCAACGCCGCCAGGCGCTCGGCCGTGAGGTCGGGAATGGCCGGCAGGCGCCACGTCGGCCGCCCGGTGGCCAGCAGCCCGCGCCCCAGGCCGATGATGAAGGCCATGAAGGTCAGCGTCTGCGCCGTCGATTGCAGCGCCTTGCGCGCCTGCGCGTCCCATTCGGCGTGGGCCTTGAGCACCTCGACGACGCCGTGCGCGGCCACGGCGACCAGCAGCACGTGCGTCGCGACGATGGCGATCACCAGCAGCGAGCGGCGCAACCGCCCGGCCGGCAGCACGCGCGTGGCCAGGCGCGTCAGGCCGTGCTCGGCGGCCCAGACGCCAAGCCACGCGAGCAGCAGCGCGCCGATGAACGCGGCGATCACCGGCGTGCGGCTTTCAGGCTGCAGCGCCTGATCGAAACCATCGCCAAGCGCCGCGCCTATCGCCCGCAGGCGCTCGGAGTCGTCGGGCCAGGCCTCGCGCAGGTCGTCCCAGAACTCGGCGCCCAGCGGCGAGGCGGCGCGGTTGGTGAGCTCGGCCTCGAACTGCTGGCGCCGCTGCGACACCACGTCGGTGCCGCGCTGGCGCACGTCGATCGCCAGCAGCCGGGCCAGGCGGATGTCGGCGTCGAGCGCATTGCGCTCCTTGGTCAGCTGCGCGCGCTGGCGCGTGATGTTGGGGTCTTCGGTGGCACCGGCCGCGGGCGGGTTGCCGAGTTCGCCCAGCCGCGCGTTCAGGTCGGCCAGTTCGCCGGTGCGCGCGGCCACGAACTTGTCGGCCTGTGCGCCGATCTCGTTGATCTGCGCGAGCTGCTTGCGCGCATCGTCTTCGGCGCCGGGAACGACACTGGCATTGCCCTTGGTCGAAGGCGCGATCCGGGCGAACTGTGCGCGCAGCTCGGCGATGGTGGGCGGCGGGGCGGCTGCGGCAGCCGCGGTGTTGGCGCTGTTGTTGGGATTGCCGATGCCGGCGGTCATGCTGGCGTCCGGCTGCGCCAGGGCGCCGCCGCACGTGAGCAAGGCCAGCAGGGCCAGGAGGGCTGGGAGGCACAGGCCTGCCAGGCGAGAGGTCCGATTCATGGCCGCATCATAGAAGCGGCCATGACGTAAGAACGGGTAAGAAATGCTGCGGGGCAGCGTCAGCCCGCGGGACTGAACAGGTCCACCCGGTCAGTGATGATGCCGTCGGTGCCCAGGTCGATGAGCCGCTGCGCCGCCCAGTCGTCGTTCACCGTGTAGCTCAGCGAGCGCAGGCCCGCGCCATGCACTTGCGCCACGGTGGCGGCGTCCCACAGCGCGTGGTTGCAGACGATGGCGGTGCAGCCGAGCGCGAGCGCGGTGTCGAGCCAGCCGTTCCAGAGCGTGTCCAGCAGCAGGCCGCGCGGCAACTCGGGCTGCACGGCCTGCGCGCCCTTGAGCGATTCGACCTGGAACGAGGTGAGCAGCGGCGGCACGGCCGCGCCCTGCCAGAGGCGCGCGGCTTCCCGAGCCACCACCTCGCCGGTCTCGCGTTCGGTGCCGGGCGTGGGCTTGATCTCGATGTTCAGCAGGTGGTCGTTGGCTCGGCAGAAGCGTGCCAGGTTCTCCAGCGTGGGCAAGGGTTCACCCGCGAAGGCGCGCGAATGCCAGCCGCCGGCGTCGAGCTGCGAGAGCGCCCCCCACGCCTGCTGGCCGCCGATGCCGCGGCCGTTGGTGGTGCGGTCCAGCGTGGCGTCGTGCATCAGGAAGACCACGCCGTCGGCGCTGAGCTTGGCATCGCACTCGAACATGCGGTAGCCGTGCGACGCGCCGAAGCGGAAGGCCGCGAGCGTGTTTTCAGGCGCCAGCTTGCCGGCGCCGCGGTGTGCGACCCAGCGGGGGTAGGGCCAGGGTTTCATGAACATTTCCAGAATTGGCTTTCGGCTTCTTCGCGGGACACCGCGGAACCGGCTTTGCCGGGCCGCTGGTGTCGCCCCCGGTAGGGGGTAGGAGAAGCGACACGAAGTGCGCGAAGCCTGGGGGCGAGCACTAGTCCGCCCTTTTGCCGGAGCCGGCGTCGAACCAATGGAGCTTGTCTTCGCGCGCGGCGATCTTCACCGTGTCGCCGGCGACCGGCGGGTGATCGCCTTCGTCGGTGCGCATGATGATCTGTTCTTCGCCGATGCGGCCGTACACCAGGCGCTCGGCGCCCAGCAGTTCGACCTGCTCCACCTGCACCGTCCAACCGCTCTCGTCGAGCGTCAGGTGTTCGGGACGGATGCCCAGGATCTGGCCCGGGCGCACGCCCGGCGCGTGCTTGAGCAGGTTCATCGGCGGCGAGCCGATGAAGCTCGCCACGAAGGTGGTGGCGGGCTTGGAGTACACCTCTTCGGGCGTGGCGAACTGGTCCATCACGCCGCCGTTCATCACGATGATGCGCTGGGCCAGCGTCATGGCCTCGACCTGGTCGTGCGTGACGAACAGCGAGGTGATGCCCAGCTCGCGGTGCAGCTTCTGGATTTCGAGGCGGGTCTGCGCGCGCAGCTTGGCGTCCAGGTTCGACAGCGGTTCGTCGAACAGGAACACCTGCGGCTGGCGCACGATGGCGCGGCCCATGGCCACGCGCTGGCGCTGGCCGCCCGAGAGTTCGCGCGGCTTGCGCTCGAGCAGATGGCCCAGCTCGAGGATCTTGGCCGCCTTGTCGACGCGCACCTTGATCTCGGCCGTGGGCACCTTGGCGATCTTCAGGCCGTAGGCCATGTTCGCGAACACGCTCATGTGCGGGTACAGCGCGTAGTTCTGGAACACCATGGCGATGTCGCGCTCGGAGGGTTCGAGCTGGTTCACGACCTTGCCGCCGATGCAGATCTCGCCGGCCGAGATTTCCTCGAGGCCGGCCACCATGCGCAGCAGCGTCGACTTGCCGCAGCCCGAGGGACCGACGATCACGATGAATTCATGGTCGGCGATCTCGGCGCTCACGCCGTGGATGACCTGGTTGGCTTTCGGCCCGTGGCCGTAGCGCTTGATGACGTTGCGAAGAGAGAGAGCAGCCATAGTTATTTTTCAGTGTCCACGAGGCCCTTGACGAACCACTTTTGCATCAGGATCACCACCAGCGCGGGCGGCAGCATCGCCAGGATGGCGGTGGCCATCACGACGTTCCATTCGTTCTGTCCGTCGCCGCCGGCAATCATCCGCTTGATGCCGACCACCACGGGGTACATGTCTTCGCTCGTGGTCGCGAGCAGCGGCCACAGGTACTGGTTCCAACCGTAGATGAACTGGATCACGAACAGCGCAGCGATCGATGTCTTCGACAGCGGCAGCAGCACATCGAAGAAGAAGCGCATGGGGCTCGCGCCGTCCATGCGCGAGGCCTCGGTGAGCTCGTCGGGCACCGTGAGGAAGAACTGGCGGAACAGGAAGGTCGCCGTGGCCGAGGCAATCAGCGGCACCGTCAGGCCCGCGTAGGTGTTCAGCATGCTCAGGTCGGACAGCACCTTGTAGGTGGGCAGGATGCGCACCTCCACCGGTAGCATCAGCGTCACGAAGATGGCCCAGAAGCAGATCTTCTTGAACGGGAAGCGGAAGTACACGATGGCGAAGGCCGACAGCAGCGAGATGGCGATCTTGCCGATGGCGATCACCATGGCCGTCACGAAGCTCACCCACATCATGTGGGCCACGGGGGCGTTGGAGCCCGCGCTGCTTTCGCGCCCGAAGAGCGCGCCCTTGTAGCTGTCGACGATGTTCGAGCCGGGCGTGAGCGGCATCGGCGCCTGCACGATCTCCTGGGCCGTGTGCGTGGAGGCCACGAACGCCAGGTAGAGCGGGAAGGCGACGATGAACACGCCCAGGATCATGATGACGTGGGCCAGGATGCCCTGCGTGCCGCGTTTTTCAACCATGCTGCGCTCCGCCCAGTTTGAATTCTTGTTGTTGCTTCATCAGTACTGCACCTTCTTCTCGACGTAGCGGAACTGGATGACCGTCAGCGCCACCACGATCACCATCAGCACCACCGACTGCGCGGCCGAGCCGCCGAGGTCGAGGCCCTTGAAACCGTCGTGATAGACCTTGTAGACCAGGATGGTGGTGTCCTTGCCCGGGCCGCCCTGCGTGGCCGCATCGACGATCGCGAAGGTGTCGAAGAAGGCGTAGACCACGTTGATCACCAGCAGGAAGAAGGTGGTGGGCGACAGCAGCGGGAACTGCACGGTCCAGAAGCGGCGCCACGGGCGCGCGCCGTCAATGGCCGCAGCCTCGATCAGCGACTTCGGAATGGACTGCAGGCCCGCCAGGAAGAACAGGAAGTTGTACGAGATCTGCTTCCACACCGAGGCCATCACGATCAGCGTCATGGCGTGGCCCGAGTCGAGCAGGTGGTTCCAGTTGATGCCGATCTTGCCCAGGGCGTAGGCCACCACGCCCAGCGAGGGCGAGAACATGAAGACCCACAGCACGGCCGCCACGGCCGGCGCCACGGCGTACGGCAGGATCAGCATGGTCTTGTAGAACATGCCGCCGCGCACGATGCGGTCGGCGAACACCGCCAGCAGCAGCGACAGGCTGATGCCGATGCTGGCCACCAGCACCGAGAACAGCGCCGTGGTCTTGAACGACTCGGCATAGGCCGGGTCGTCGAAAAGGTGACGGAAATTGTCGAGTCCGACGAACTCGACCGACGTGCCGAACGCGTCCTGCTGCTGCAGCGACTGCAACAGCGCCTGGCCGGCCGGCCAGAAGAAAAACACGAGGATCACCGCCATCTGCGGTGTCAGCAGCAGCCAGGGCAGCCAGCCCGAGCGAAAGAAAACGCGTTTTTCCATGAAGCCTCTACATAAAAAATCCCGCCCGGCTCGCCCTGGAAGAAGGGCGTGCGGGGGCGGGCGATATTAGCCGGACACGGAGCCCGGAACTTCAATCGTTAGCTTTTGTTAGCTTTTTGGAAGCGTTCCAGCTGTTCGTTGCCACGGGTCACGATGGCGTCCAGGGCTTCCTTGGCGGTCTTCTTGCCGCCCCAGACCTGTTCGAGCTCTTCGTCCTCGATGGCGCGGATCTGCACGTAGTTGCCCAGGCGGATGCCGCGGCTCTTGTCGGTGACCTTGCGGATCATTTGCGTCACGGCCACGTCGGTGCCGGGGTTCTGCTTGTAGAAGCCCGATTCCTCGGTGAGCTTGTACGAGGCGGTGGTCACCGGCAGGTAGCCGGTGCGCTTGTGGCTGGCGGACTGGACTTCAGGCGTCGAGATGAAGCTGAAGAACTTGGCCACGCCCTTGTACTCGGCGGCCTTCTTGCCCGACATGACCCACAGGCTCGCGCCGCCGATCACGGTGTTCTGCGGTGCGCCCGGCACGTCCGGGTAGTAGGGCAGGGGTGCCAGGCCGTAGGCGAACTTGGCGTTCTTGGCCACGTTGCCGTAGAAGCCCGACGAGGTGTTGATCATGGCGCACTCGCCCGAGACGAACGAGGCTTCAGGCACGTTGCCGCGGCCCTTGTAGATGAACAGGCCCTGCTTGGCCATGCTGGCCAGGTTCTCGATGTGGCGCTGGTGCAGCGGCGAGTTCACCTTCAGGCGCGCGTCCAGGCCCTGCAGGCCGTTGGCCTTGCTGGCGAACTCCACGTTGTGCCAGGCCGAGAAGCTCTCGACCTGCGTCCAGTTCTGCCAGGCGGTGGTGAACGGGCACTTGTGGCCGCTGGCCTTGAGCTTGGCGGCGGCGGCGACCACTTCGGGCCACGTGGCCGGAGCCTTGTCGGTGGGCAGGCCGGCGGCCTTGAAGGCGTCCTTGTTGAAATAGAAGATGGTGGTCGAGCTGTTGAACGGGAAGCTCAGCATCTGGCCGTTGGGGGCGGTGTAGTAACCGGCCACGGCGGGGATGTAGGCGGCCGGGTCGAACTTCTCGCCCGCGTCCTTCATGACCTGGCCGACCGGGATGATCGCGCCCTTGCTGGCCATCATGGTGGCGGTGCCCACTTCGAACACCTGCAGGATGTGCGGCGCGTTGCCGGCGCGGAAGGCCGCGATGGACGCCGTCATGGATTCGTCGTACGTGCCCTTGAAGGTCGGCACGATCTTGTATTCCTTCTGGCTCTCGTTGAACTGCTTGGCCAGGTCGTTGACCCACTCGTTGTTGACGGCGGTCATGGAATGCCACCACTGGATCTCGGTCTGGGCCTGGGCTGCATTGAACAGCGTGGCGGCCAGCGCCGATGCCAACGCGAGCGTCTTGAATCGCATGAAGACTCCTGAGGGAAAAAATGGAAAGCGCGAATGCTAGGGCATGTGCGTGACACAGCCGCGTCACATTGGGGCATGGACCGTGGGGTTCTTCCAATCAGGGAAACCCCTTTGGCGTCAAGCCCGGCGCGGGTTGCGGGCCTCATGCTGCGCTGCACCATGCTAGCATCGCCCTCCCTTTTTTGGCCTAGCTTGTCGCCATGGCCGGGGCTTCCTTGAGTACGTCATGAGCAGCAAAACCTCCCTCGACAAAAGCAGGATCAAGTTCCTTTTGCTCGAAGGCATCCACCCCTCGGCCGTGGAGGTGCTGCGCGCCGCCGGCTACACCAACATCGAGTCGCTGCCGGGTGCCTTGCCCGACGCCGAACTCAAGGCCAAGATCGCCGATGTGCATTTCGTGGGCATCCGCTCGCGCACCCAGCTGACGGCCGAGGTGTTCGCTGCCGCGCACAAGCTGGTGGCGGCCGGGTGCTTCTGCATCGGCACCAACCAGGTCGACCTGGACGCCGCCCGCGAGCACGGCGTGGCCGTGTTCAATGCCCCGTACTCCAACACCCGCTCGGTGGCCGAGCTGGTGCTGGCCGAAGCGATCCTGCTGCTGCGCGGCGTGCCCGAGAAGAGCGCCGTGGCGCACCGTGGCGGCTGGCTCAAGTCGGCCGACAACGCCTTCGAAATCCGCGGCAAGACGCTGGGCATCGTGGGCTACGGCTCGATCGGCGCGCAGCTGTCGGTGCTGGCCGAGGCGCTGGGCATGCACGTGGCTTTCTACGACGTGGTCACCAAGCTGCCGCTGGGCAACGCGCGCCAGGTGCGCGAGCTGCACCAGCTGCTGGGCCAGAGCGACATCGTGACGCTGCACGTGCCCGAGACGCAGGCCACCCAGTGGATGATCGGCGCCGCCGAGATCGCGGCCATGAAGCCGGGCGCCATCCTGCTGAACGCCTCGCGCGGCACCGTGGTCGAGATCGAGCCGCTGGCCGAGGCGCTGAAGAGCAGGAAGCTGCTGGGCGCCGCCATCGACGTGTTCCCGGTGGAGCCGCGCAGCAACAAGGACGAGTTCCAGTCGCCGCTGCGCGGGCTGGACAACGTCATCCTCACGCCGCACATCGGCGGCTCGACCATGGAAGCGCAGGCCAACATCGGCCTCGAAGTGGCCGAGAAGCTGGTCAAGTACAGCGACAACGGCACCTCGACCTCGTCGGTCAACTTCCCCGAGGTGGCGCTGCCGGCGCACCCGGGCAAGCACCGCCTGCTGCACATCCACCGCAACGTGCCGGGCGTGCTGTCCGAGATCAACAAGATCTTCTCGGACAACAACATCAACATCTCGTCCCAGTTCCTGCAGACCAACGAGAAGATCGGCTACGTTGTGATGGACATCGACGCCGCCTCGTCGGACCTGGCGCTGGAAAAGCTGGCGAAGGTGGGCGGGACGATCCGCAGCCGGGTGCTGTTCTGAGCCCTGGTCGGGGCCTTCGCGGTTTCCTCTTCAGGGTATAGCAGCAGGGCAGGGCAAAGCCCCCACGCCCTGCCCTAAAATCGACCCCCCGGCTACATGGGCGCGCAGCGCCTGGCCAAGGGCCCCACCCGATGAATGCTCCGACCGCGTTGAATACGCTGTTGTCACAGGCCGCAGAGCCTGTACGACTGCGCGAGATCCCGTACAACTACACCAGCTTCTCCGATCGCGAGATCGTGATTCGCCTGCTGGGCGAACGCGGCTGGGACCTGCTCCAGACCCTGCGCGCCGAGCGCCGCACCGGCCGATCGGCGCGCATGCTCTACGAGGTGCTGGGCGACATCTGGGTGGTGCAGCGCAACCCCTACCTCGTCGACGACCTGCTCGACAACCCGCGCCGCCGCGGCCAGCTGGTCGATGCCCTGCGCCATCGCCTGGGCGAGGTGCAGAAGCGCCGCACCCCCGACAGCGACCTGCCGCGCGACCAGCTGGTGGGCGAACTCACCGGCCTCGTCAGCCAGGCCGTTGCGGCCTTCGACGACACCTTCCGCGAAGTCACCGCCCTGCGCCGCAAGGCCACGCGCGTGCTGGGCCGGCTCACCGCCAAGGACAACATCAAGTTCGACGGCCTGTCGCGCGTGTCGCACGTGACCGACGCCACCGACTGGCGCGTGGAGTACCCCTTCGTCGTGCTGTGCCCCGACACCGAGGTCGAGATGGCGCTGCTGGTGAAGGGCTGCATCGAGCTGGGCCTGACCATCATCCCGCGCGGGGGCGGCACCGGCTACACCGGCGGCGCGATCCCGCTGACCTGGAAGAGCGTGGTCATCAACACCGAGAAGCTCGAGGCCATGACCGAGGTCGAGCACGTGTCGATGCCCGGCCTCGACCACCCCGTGCCCACCATCTGGACCGAGGCCGGCGTGGTCACCCAGCGCGTGGCCGATGCGGCCGAGCGCGCGGGCTTCGTGTTCGCCGTCGATCCCACCTCCGCCGAGGCCTCGTGCGTCGGCGGCAATGTCGCCATGAACGCCGGTGGCAAGAAGGCCGTGCTGTGGGGCACGGCGCTGGACAACCTCGCCTCGTGGCGTATGGTCACGCCGCAGGCCGAATGGCTCGAAGTCACGCGCATCGGCCACAACCTGGGCAAGATCCACGACGCGGAAAGCGCGCTGTTCGAGTTGCAGTACTACGCCGCCGACGGCAAGACGAAGCTGCGCACCGAGCGCCTCGACATCCCCGGCAAGACCTTCCGCAAGGAAGGCCTGGGCAAGGACGTGACCGACAAGTTTCTCTCGGGCCTGCCGGGCATCCAGAAAGAGGGCTGCGACGGTCTCATCACCAGCTGCCGCTGGGTCGTGCACAAGATGCCGGCGCACACGCGCACGGTGTGCCTGGAGTTCTTCGGCAACGCGAAGGATGCGGTGCCCAGCATCGTCGAGATCAAGGACTTCATGTTCGCCGAGCAGAAGCGCTCGGGCGTGCTGCTGGCCGGCCTCGAACACCTGGACGATCGCTACCTCAAGGCGGTGGGCTATGCCACCAAGTCGAAGAAGCACGGCGGCCTGCCCAAGATGGTGCTGTTCGGCGACATCGCCGGCGACGACGCCGATGCCGTGGCCCGCGTCACCTCCGAAGTGGTACGCATCGCCAACTCGCGCAGCGGTGAAGGCTTCATCGCCATCAGCCCCGAGGCACGCAAGAAATTCTGGCTCGACCGCAAGCGCACGGCCGCCATCAGCAAGCACACCAACGCCTTCAAGATCAACGAAGACGTGGTGATCCCGCTGCCGCGCATGGCCGAGTACAGCGACGGCATCGAGCGCATCAACATCGAGCTGTCGCTGCAGAACAAGCTCGCGCTCACCGACGCACTCGAAGCCTTCCTGACGCGCGGCAACCTGCCGCTGGGCAAGACCGACGACGCGCACGAGATTCCCGCGGCCGAGCTGCTGGAAGACCGCGTGACGCAGGCCGTGGCGCTGGTGCACGACGTGCGCGCGCTGTGGGCCGGCTGGCTGCGCAATGTCGACACGCTGTTCCCGCAGTTGCAGGACCACACCTTGCGCGCGAGCTGGAAGACCCAGCTGCGCCAGCCGCTGCAGGAGATCTTTTCGGGCGCCGAGTTCGGGCCGATCCTGGCCGAGTGCGCCGCCATCCACAAGCAGGTGCTCAAGGGCCGCGTGTGGGTCGCGCTGCACATGCACGCGGGCGACGGCAACGTGCACACCAACCTGCCCGTCAACAGCGACAACTACGAAATGCTGCAGACCGCGCATGCCGCGGTGGTGCGCATCATGGCACTGGCACGCAGCCTGGACGGCGTGATCTCGGGCGAGCACGGCATCGGCATCACCAAGCTCGAGTTCCTGAGCGACGAAGAGCTGCGTCCGTTCACCGAATACAAGGCCAAGGTCGACCCCGAAGGCCGCTTCAACAAGGGCAAGTTGCTGCGCGCCCCGGCGGGCCAGACCGAAACGCTGCACGCCGACCTGACCAACGCCTACACGCCGAGCTTCGGCCTCATGGGGCACGAGTCGCTGATCATGCAGCAGAGCGATATCGGCGCCATCGCCGACAGCGTGAAGGACTGCCTGCGCTGCGGCAAGTGCAAGCCGGTGTGCGCCACGCACGTGCCGCGCGCCAACCTGCTGTACAGCCCGCGCAACAAGATCCTCGCGACCTCGCTGCTGGTGGAGGCCTTCCTCTACGAGGAGCAGACCCGGCGCGGCATCAGCATCAAGCACTGGGAAGAGTTCGAGGACGTGGCCGACCATTGCACGGTCTGCCACAAGTGCCTCACGCCGTGCCCGGTGAAGATCGACTTCGGCGACGTGTCGATGAACATGCGCAACCTGCTGCGCAAGATGGGCCAGAAGAGCTTCCGCCCCGGCAACGCGGCCGCGATGTTCTTCCTCAACGCGACCAATCCGCAGACCATCAAGACGGTGCGCGCGGGCATGGTGGGCATCGGCTTCAAGGCGCAGCGCATGGCCAACGACCTGCTGCGCGGCCTGGCGAAAAAGCAGACCTCGGCCCCGCCGGCTTCGCTCGGACCGGCGCCGATCAAGGAGCAGGTGATCCACTTCATCAACAAGAAGATGCCGGGCAACCTGCCGAAGAAGACGGCGCGCGCGCTGCTCGACATCGAGGACGCGGACTACGTGCCGATCATCCGCAACCCGAAGGCGACCACCTCGGAAACGGAGGCGGTCTTCTACTTCCCGGGCTGCGGTTCGGAGCGCCTGTTCTCGCAGGTCGGCCTGGCCACGCAGGCCATGCTCTGGCATGCGGGCGTGCAGACCGTGCTGCCGCCGGGCTACCTGTGCTGCGGCTACCCGCAGCGTGGCAGTGGCCAGTTCGACAAGGCCGAGAAGATGATCACGGACAATCGCGTGCTCTTCCACCGCGTGGCCAATACGCTCAACTACCTGGACATCAAGACGGTGGTGGTGAGCTGCGGCACCTGCTACGACCAGCTGCAGGGCTACCAGTTCGACAAGATCTTCCCGGGCTGCCGGATCATCGACATCCACGAGTACCTGCTCGAAAAGGGCATCACGCTGGCCGATGCGGCGGGCGGTGGCTACCTGTACCACGACCCCTGCCACTCGCCGATGAAGCAGCAGGACCCGATGAAGACCGTGAAGGCGCTGGTCGGCGACAACGTGCTCAAGAACGACCGCTGCTGCGGCGAGTCGGGCACACTGGGTGTGTCGCGTCCCGACATCTCGACGCAGATCCGTTTCCGCAAGGAGGGCGAGCTGAAGAAGGGCGAGGCGGCGCTGCGCGACAGCGGCGCGATCGGCGCAACCGACAGCGTGAAGATCCTCACCAGCTGCCCGAGCTGCCTGCAAGGCCTCTCGCGCTACGGCAACGACCTGAACAACGGTCTGCTCGAAGCCGACTACATCGTGGTCGAGATGGCCAACAAGCTGCTCGGCGAGGACTGGATGCCGAACTACGTGGCCGCGGCCAATCAGGGTGGCATCGAACGAGTGCTGGTATGACGGCAGTGGCCGGTTGCCCCCTGTGCGATGCACCCGGCGGGCGCATCGTGTTCGAAGGCGCCAAGCTGCGCGTCATCCACGCGCAGGAAGAAGGCTTTCCGGCTTTCTATCGCGTGGTGTGGCGCGACCATGCGGCGGAGTTTTCCGACCTCGACGCGGCCGATCGCGTGCTGTGCATGGAAGCCGTGGTGCGCGTGGAGCAAAGCCTGCGCGACGCGCTGGCGCCCACCAAGCTCAACATCGCCGCGCTCGGCAACATGGTGGCGCACCTGCACTGGCACGTGATTGCGCGTTTCGACTGGGACAGCCATTTCCCCGGTTCGGTCTGGGCGGGGGGGCAGCGCGTCGCACCGGCAGAGCGGTTGGCCGCCGTGCAGGCCCTGCTGCCGCAGGCGGAGACCGACATGGTCCGTCGGCTGGCGACGCTGGCCTGAGCCTGTCGTTTCCTAGCTGGCTGCGGCGGTGCGCGTCGTGGCGGCGGCCTTGCGGTCCGCGCAGGCCTGCTTGAATTCCGGTGTGGCGCGTGTTTCCTTCGAGAAACGCTTCGAGGCCACGCTGCCGTCCCTGCACACGCGATCAAGCTCAG
Organism: Acidovorax cavernicola; assembly: GCF_003581445.1. Taxonomy (NCBI): domain Bacteria; kingdom Pseudomonadati; phylum Pseudomonadota; class Betaproteobacteria; order Burkholderiales; family Comamonadaceae; genus Acidovorax; species Acidovorax cavernicola. Next base: position 53,537 of record NZ_QXMN01000030.1, read on the forward strand.
CCTGTGCGCTCTTGTTGCCAGCGTGCGCGGCGTGGGCCAGCAGGCGCACGGCATGGAAAGGCAAGGCACCCGAGGTGCCGGACGAGGCGGCGGCAGGTGCCGTGGCAGCCGTCGGCTGCGGTGCCGCGGCCTTGACGGGCTCCGCAGGCAGCGTGCGCGCGGTGTTCGCAGAGCTCGGCATGCGCTCGACGGCCGTGAAGTCGCCGCTCTTGCCGGCGCGCTCGACCATCTGCCGGTAGCTGTCCATCATGAACGACGTGTCCTTGGGCGTGAGTTCCTTCGCCGGCTTGGCGAGGTAGGCCGCCACCTCGGGCGGCAGCGCGGCATTCACCGCGCTCAGTTCGTGGGCGCCGCCGAAGCCCTTCGAGCCGACCTGGGCGGCATGCGCCGCGTCGTCGCCCAGCGCCATCGCACCCTTGGCAGCCACGCCCGTCGCGCCTTCGGCCGCCACTGCACCGGCGCCGACCGCTGCCCCTTTGCCCGCCACGCCAGCCGCCTTTCCGGCCGTCGCAGCCTTGCCTGCCGCCTTGCCGATCAGGCCCCAGAAGGCATGGGCGGGCGGGGCGAGGGCCGCGCCCGTGAGCGCGGCGCAGAGGACGAGGGCGGCCCGGTTCGAGCGAGACAGGAGCGGGTGGAGGCGTGTGCGTGACGGCATGCGACGATGCTAAGCGCAGGCGGCCGGCACACCACCGTGGAGCGCGCGGCATACTGCGCGACTCCCGCACCTTTTCTCTCTTTCACTTCTTCCGAACGGACTCCCCATGGCAGGTTTGCAAGCCGGCGCGCCGACGCCCCAATCGATCACCGTGCACGGCCAGTCGCGCGTGCTCGAAGTCGGCTTCTCGGACGGCGCCACCTTCCGCATTCCCTTCGAACTGATGCGCATCTATTCGCCCTCGGCGGAAGTGCAAGGCCATGGTCCGGGACAGGAGGTGCTGCAGACCGGCAAGCGCGAGGTCGAGCTGGTCGGGCTGGAGCCGGTCGGCAACTACGCCGTGCAGCCCGTCTTCAGCGACGGCCACAACACCGGGATCTACACGTGGAGCCTGCTGTACGACCTCGGTGCGCGCCAGGCCGAACTGTGGACCGACTACGAGCGGCGCCTGGCCGAGGCCGGCGTGGACCGCGATGCGCCGATGGTCGACAAGGGCGGCCACGCCTGCAGCAGCCACTGAGACCGGTGGTGAGGGCGGACATGCCCTGTTGCTATTGAAAAGATAGCCTTACACACAGCAAAGACGCGCGTTGCGGCGGCCCTCCGTTGGAGGAAAAAGCAACAAATGTCCGCCGTGGCCGCGGGGTCGTCGCCTTGAAGGAATGCCTTCCGGCCTAACATCGACCGCATGAGTACAACCCACTTCGGCTTCGAGAAAGTCGACGAAAGCGAGAAGGCGCAACGCGTTCGCGGCGTCTTCGACTCGGTGGCCTCGCGCTACGACATCATGAACGACCTGATGTCGGCCGGCCTGCACCGGGCCTGGAAGGCCTACACCGTGATGGTCGCGAACGTGGGCGAAGGCTCGCGCGTGCTCGACATCGCAGGCGGCACCGGCGACCTCGCGCTGGCCTTCTCGAAGAAGGTCGGCGCCACGGGCCAGGTGGTCCACACCGACATCAACGAAGCCATGCTGCGCACCGGCCGCAACCGTCTGCTCGACGCCGGCGTGGTGCTGCCGACCACGGTCTGCGATGCCGAGAAGCTCCCCTTTCCCGATGACCACTTCGACGTGGTCACCGTGGCCTTCGGCCTGCGCAACATGACGCACAAGGACGTCGCGCTCAAGGAGATGAACCGCGTGCTCAAGCCCCGCGGCAAGCTGCTGGTGCTCGAGTTCTCGAAGGTCGCGAAGCCACTCACGAAGGCCTACGACTGGTATTCGTTCAACGTGCTGCCGCGCCTGGGCAAGCTCGTGGCGGGCGACGACGCGAGCTACCGCTACCTGGCCGAATCGATCCGGATGCACCCCTCGCAAGAGGAGCTCAAGACCCTCATGAAAGAGGGCGGTTTCGGACATGTGGACTATCACAACATGACGGGGGGAATTGCAGCCCTCCATGTTGGAATCAAGTGTTGATCACGATGACGACGCGATTTTTCGCTCAAGAGGAGACGGCATGAAGAGTTTGGGTACTTTGTTTTTGGCGGCTGCACTGGTGCTCGGAAGCGTTCAGGCAGAAGCCGCACGCATGGGCGGCGGCAAGTCCGTCGGTCGCCAGTCGTCCAACGTGACGCAGCGCCAGGCCACGCCGCCCGCGGCCCCTGCGCAACAGAACGCGACCAATGCGGCACCCAAGCCTGCAACGCCCGCAGCGGCTGCACCGAAGCGTCCATGGGGCGCCATGCTCGGCGGTCTCGCCGCCGGCCTGGGCCTGGCATGGCTCGCGAACTCGCTGGGCCTGGGTGCGGGCTTCGCCAACATCCTGCTGATCGCGCTGCTGGCCTTCGCTGCGATTGCGGTGTGGCGAATCTTCAAGGCGCGCTCGGCTGCGTCGTCGGGCAACGCCAACCGCCAGGGCGGCTTCGCCTTCCAGGGCGCTGGCAGCCCCGCCGATGCACGCGCACCGGCACAGTACAGCCCGGCCAACGTCGGCAACGACGCTTCGGCACGGCCATGGGAACGCAACGCCACCGCGTTCGATGCCACGCCCGCGGACTCGGAGCGTCACGGCAGCAGCCTCTCGGCCGCGGGTGCCGCAGCCGGCGGCAGCATGATCGGCTCGGCACTGGCCGGTTCGCAGTCCTGGGGCATCCCCGCGGGCTTCGACACCGACGGCTTCCTCACCGCTGCCAAGCGCAACTTCGTGACCCTGCAGGATGCATGGGACCGCGCCGACGTGTCGACGCTGCGTTCCATGATGACCGACGGCATGGTTGAAGAGATTCGCACGCAGTTGGCCGACCGCGCCAGCCACACCGGTGGTGCGCTCAACAAGACCGAGGTCGTGATGCTCGACGCCAAGCTGCTGGGCATCGAGGAGCTGCCCGATGCCTACATGGCGAGCGTGGAGTTCTCCGGCATGATCCGCGAAGACGCCTCGGCGGGCCCGGCCCCGTTCCGCGAAGTCTGGAACATGACCAAGACCGGCAGCGCTGGCTGGCTCGTCGCAGGCGTGCAAGCCCTGCAATAAGGACAACAAACTCGCCGCGCGAGGCGGTTGCCGCCGGGCCGCCCCAAGGCGGACCGCGCCTCACCCTCGGGGGGTGGCGAATGACACGCAGCGCAGCGAAGTGCAAAGCCGGGGGGCTTCATGACTGGGATAATGGGGACCATGGCTACACCATCGTCCCCTTTTTCTTTGCTCGGCGACCTGTTCAACCGTATCGGCGAACGCCTGCAACCGCCGGCCTGGGCCATCCACGAGATCCAGCACCGTGTGGTCCTGTTCCTGAACCATGTGCTGCAGCAGGAGCCCGAAGCGCAGCAGCGGCTGCTGCGCCAGCAGGGGCGGGTGGTGCGTTTCCAGTGGCGCTTCGTGACGATGGAGCTGGTGGCCACGCCGGCCGGCCTGCTCGACCTGGCGCCCGAAGGCTCCACGCCTGAGCTCACGCTCACCGTGACCGACGACTCCCCCTTCGACATCGCTCGCGCCACGCTGCGCGGCGACAAGCCCTCCGTGCAGATCGTCGGCGACGTGCAACTCGCGGCCGAGGTCAACTGGCTGGTCGATCACGTGCGCTGGGACGTCGAAGACGACCTGGCCCGCGTGATCGGCGACGTGCCCGCGCACACGCTGGGCAACGGCGTGCGACGCGTCGTGGGCGCGCTGCGCCAGTTCGTCGGCGACCGCACGGCCCGCGCCGGCGGTGCGGCGGGCCACGCCGAATGAGGCGCTTCTATCGCGGTCTGTTCATCGTCTGGATCGCACTGCGCTACGGTCTGGACGAGCTCGTGCTCTCGAGCTTCCAGAAGCCCTGGCTGCGCGTGGTGGCGCGCATCGTTTCGATCGGACGCAATCTCGACGCACCGCGCGGCCAGCGCCTGCGTGAGGCGCTGGAGCGGCTGGGCCCCATCTTCGTGAAGTTCGGCCAGGTGCTGTCCACGCGCCGCGACCTGCTGCCGCCCGACATCGCCGACGAACTGGCCTTCCTGCAGGACCGTGTGCCGCCGTTCCCCTCGTCGGTGGCGGTCGCGACCATCGAGCGCGCCTTCCGCCGTCCGGTGAGCGACGTGTTCGTGCAGTTCGACGAGACACCCATTGCCAGTGCGTCGATCGCGCAGGTGCACTTCGCGACCATCCGCACCAACCAGGGCGAGATCCGCGACGTGGCGGTGAAGGTGCTGCGCCCGAGCATGCGCGGCGTGATCGAGAAGGACCTGGCCTTGATGGCCATGATGGCCGGCTGGATCGAGAAGCTCTCGCCCGACGGCAAGCGCCTGAAGCCGCGCGAGGTGGTGGGCGAGTTCGACAAGTACCTGCACGACGAGCTCGACCTCGTGCGCGAGGCGGCCAACGCTGCGCAGCTGCGCCGCAACATGGCCTCGCTCGACCTGGTGCTGATTCCCGAGATGTTCTGGGACTTCTGCCACCCCGAGGTGATCGTGATGGAGCGCATGAACGGCGTGCCCATTGCCCAGATCGACAAGTTGCGCGCGGCCGGCGTCGACATTCCCAAGCTCGCGCGCGACGGCGTGACGATCTTCTTCACGCAGGTGTTCCGCGACGGCTTCTTTCATGCCGACATGCACCCGGGCAACATCCAGGTGAGCCTGGCACCCGAGACTTTCGGGCGCTACATCTCGCTGGACTTCGGCATCATCGGCACGCTCACCGAGTCCGATAAGGAGTACCTCGCGCAGAACTTCGCGGCCTTCTTCCGGCGCGACTACAAGCGCGTGGCCGAGCTGCATCTCGAAAGCGGCTGGGTGCCGCAGGGCACGCGCATCGACGAGCTCGAGGCTGCGATCCGCACCGTGTGCGAGCCGTACTTCGACCGGCCGCTGAAGGAGATCTCGCTGGGCATGGTGCTGATGCGCCTGTTCCAGACCTCGCGTCGCTTCCATGTCGAGATCCAGCCGCAGCTGGTGCTGCTGCAGAAGACCCTGCTGAACATCGAAGGCCTGGGCCGCAGCATCGACCCTGAACTCGATCTCTGGGCCACGGCCAAGCCTTTCCTCGAGAAGTGGATGGTCGACCAGATCGGGCCGAAGAAGCTGTTCCAGCAGCTGCGGGCCGAGGCGCCGCGCTACGCGAAATTGCTGCCGCAATTGCCGCGTCTGCTGCACGATTTCCTGGAAAATCGGCCGCCCGATCACCGCCGTGAACTGCAGGAGCTGCTGGCCGCGCAGAAGCGCACCAACCGGCTGCTGCAGGCGATTCTTTACGGCGGCATCGGGTTCGTTCTGGGTTTGCTCGCCATGCAACTGCTGCTGCGCGTGCGCTTGTTCTAGATCTAGAGGCTGAAGGAGTTTCACCGTGTTGTTGACGCTGGTCATCGTCTATCTGCTGGTCACCATCGCCATCGGCCTGTATGCGGCCAAACGGGTGAAGAACACCACCGACTTCGCGATCGCGGGGCGGCACCTGCCGCTGTTCATGATCATCACGACCACCTTCGCGACCTGGTTCGGTTCCGAGACGGTGCTCGGCATCCCGGCCAAGTTCATCGAAGGCGGCCTGAGCGGCGTGGTCGAAGACCCGTTCGGCGCAGGCACCTGCCTGATCCTGGTGGGCCTGTTCTTCGCGGGCAAGCTCTACCGCATGACGCTGCTGACCATCAGCGACTACTACCGCGAGCGCTATGGCCGCAGCGTGGAAGTGGCCTGCTCGCTGATCATCATGCTGAGCTACCTGGGCTGGGTCTCGGCGCAGGTCACGGCGCTGGGGCTGGTGTTCAACGTGCTGTCGGCCGGCGCGATCAGTATTCCGGTGGGCATGGTGATCGGCGTGGTCTCGATCCTGGCCTACACGCTGTTCGGCGGCATGTGGTCGGTGGCCGTGACCGATTTCATCCAGATGATCATCCTGGTCGTGGGCCTGGCGGTCATCGCGATGTTCGCGGGCGACATGGCCGGCGGCGCCGACAAGGTGGTGGCCTTCGCGGTCAGCAAGGACCTCTTCAAGTTCTGGCCCGAGCCCAACTGGCACGACATGGTGTTCTTCTTCGCCGCGGCCATCACGATGATGCTGGGCTCCATTCCGCAGCAGGACGTGTTCCAGCGCGTGATGTCAGCCAACAGCGTCAAGGCCGCGACCCGCGGCCCGGTGATCGGCGGTGTGGCGTACATCCTGTTCGCCTTCGTGCCGATGTTCCTGGTGGCCAGCGCGCTGCTGATCATGCCGGAGGAGGTGGCCGTGCTGCTGAAGGAGGATCCGCAGAAGGTGCTGCCCACGCTGGTGCTGCAGAAGATGCCCTTCGTGATGCAGGTGCTGTTCTTCGGCGCGCTGCTGTCGGCCATCAAGTCGACCGCGTCGGCCACCTTGCTGGCGCCCAGCGTCACCTTCACCGAGAACATCTGGCGCCAGTTCCGCCCCGCCGGCACCGACCGCGAGAACCTGATGACCATGCGCATCACGGTGCTGCTGTTCAGCGCCGCCGTGCTGGCCTACGCGATCCGCATGCAGGGCACGCCGATCTACGAGCTGGTGTCGGGCGCCTACCAGGTGCCGTTGGTGGGCGCCTTCGTGCCGCTGGTGTGCGGCCTGTACTGGCGCCGTGCCACCACCCAGGGCGCCATCGCCTCGATCGCCGGGGGCATCGGGGTCTGGCTGCTGTTCATGGCGATGCCTTGGGGCACGGCCTTCCCGGCCCAGCTGGCGGGCGTGCTGTCCTCGTTCGCGGGCATGGTCATCGGCTCGCTGATGCCGCAATGGATAGCGAACACTCACACGCCGCACCGCATGCTGGCGACCGAGCCGGCCTGACGGCGGGCAGGGCCGAGCCCTCTCGGCCCTTGCCGGCGAGGGCGCCTCTATAATCGAGGGCTTTGCGAGCGGCAGCTGCGCCGCGCATTTCCACCCCGATTCCCATGCCCATTTACGCCTACAAGTGCAGTTCCTGCGGCTTTGCCAAGGACGTTCTGCAGAAGATGTCGGACACGCCGCTCTCGGTGTGCCCGGAGTGCGGTGCGAGCGCATTTGAAAAGCAGGTCACGGCCGCCGGCTTCCAGCTCAAGGGCTCGGGCTGGTACGTGACCGACTTCCGCGACGGCGGCGGCAAGAAGTCCGAGACGGCTGCCGCGCCCGCGGCGCCTTCTTCCGCGGCGCCCAGCCCGGCACCTGCCCCCGCCCCGGCGCCTGCGCCGGCACCCGCTGCCGCCAAGAGCGGCGACTGACGGAACCCTCTCCCATGTCCGCCCTGCGCAAATGGCTGCTCTCCGGCTTGCTGGTCATCGTGCCGCTGGTCATCACGCTCGGCGTGCTGAACTGGATCATCGGCACGCTCGACCAGACGCTGTGGTTGCTGCCCGAGCAGTGGCAGCTCTGGCTCAGCGACCACAAGGTGCGCGGCCTGGGCGTGCTGCTCACGCTGGCCATCCTGCTGGTGGTGGGCGCCACGGCCAGCAACTTCGTCGGCAAGCGCCTGCTCGGCTGGGGCGACGCCGTGGTGCGCCGCATCCCGGTGGTGCGTTCGATCTATTCGAGCGTCAAGCAGGTGTCGGACACGCTGTTCTCCGAGAACGGCAATGCCTTTCGCACCGCGGTGCTGGTGCAGTGGCCGCGCGAAGGCGTGTGGACCATCGCCTTCGTCACCGGCGCGCCCGGCAATGAAGTCGCCGAGCACCTGGGCGAGGGCGAGTTCCTCAGCGTCTATGTGCCGACCACGCCCAATCCCACGGGCGGCTACTTCGTGATGCTCAAGCGCAGCGACTGCATCGAACTCAAGATGAGCGTGGACGAAGCGCTCAAGTACATCGTCTCGATGGGGGTGGTCGTTCCAGGCGGCCCCGCCACGGTGGCGGTGAAGCCATCCAATCCGTAAAACAAAACGAACGCGCCACGACGGCGCCGGAAGTCCTTCCTATGGCCATGCGTACTCACTATTGCGGTCTTGTGACCGAAGCCCTGTTGGGCCAGACCGTCACCCTGTGCGGGTGGGTCAACCGTCGCCGCGACCACGGCGGCGTGATCTTCATCGACGTGCGTGACCGCGAAGGCTACGTGCAGGTGGTGTGCGACCCCGATCGCGCCTCGACCTTCGCCGTCGCCGAAGGCCTGCGCAACGAGTTCTGCGTGCAGATCACCGGCCTCGTGCGCGCGCGCCCCGAAGGCACCGCGAACGACCAGCTCAAGAGCGGCAAGATCGAAGTGCTGTGCCACGACCTGAAGGTGCTGAACCCCTCGGTCACGCCCCCGTTCCTGCTGGACGACGACAACCTGTCGGAAACCACCCGCCTCACGCACCGCGTGCTCGACCTGCGCCGTCCGGCCATGCAGCGCAACATGATGCTGCGCTACAAGGTGACGATGGAAACGCGCAAGTTCCTCGACGCCAACGGCTTCATCGACATCGAGACGCCGATGCTGGGCAAGTCCACGCCCGAAGGCGCGCGCGACTACCTCGTGCCCAGCCGCGTGCACGACGGCAGCTTCTTCGCGCTGCCGCAGTCGCCCCAGCTCTTCAAGCAGCTGCTGATGGTGGCCGGCTACGACCGCTACTACCAGATCGTGAAGTGCTTCCGCGACGAAGACCTGCGTGCCGACCGCCAGCCTGAATTCACGCAGATCGACATCGAGACCTCGTTCCTCGCCGAAGAGGAAATCCGCGAGATGTTCGAAGGCATGATCCGCAACGTGTTCCGCAACGCCGCGGACATCGATCTGCCGGTGTTCCCGACCATGAGCTACGCCGACGCGATGTTCAAGTACGGCTCCGACAAGCCCGACCTGCGCGTGAAGCTCGAGTTCACCGAACTCACCGAGCTGATGAAGCGCGTCGAGTTCAAGGTGTTCTCGAACGCCGCCACGATGGCCGGTGGCCGCGTGGTCGCGCTGCGCGTGCCGGGCGGTGGTGCCGAGGGCGGCCTGTCGCGTGGCGAGATCGACGCATACCAGGAATTCGTAAAGATCTACGGCGCCAAGGGCCTGGCCTACATCAAGGTCAACGACGCAGCGGCTGGCCGCGAAGGCCTGCAAAGCCCGATCGTCAAGAACCTCGACGACGCCACGTTGGCCGAGATCGTTGCCCGCACGGGTGCGCGCAACGGCGACATCCTGTTCTTCGGCGCCGACAAGGAAAAGATCGTCAACGACGCCATCGGCGCGCTGCGCATCAAGATCGGCCACAGCCCCTTCGGCAAGAAGACGGGCCTCTTCGACGACCGCTGGGCGCCGCTGTGGGTGGTCGACTTCCCGATGTTCGAGTTCGACGAGGAAGGCCAGCGCTGGAGCGCCGTGCACCACCCGTTCACGGCACCGAAGGACGGCCATGAAGACCTCATGGACACTGCGCCCGAGAAGTGCATCGCCAAGGCCTACGACATGGTGCTCAACGGCATCGAGATGGGCGGCGGTTCGGTGCGTATCCACCGCGAGGAAGTGCAGAGCAAGGTGTTCCGCGCACTGAAGATCAGCGCCGAGGACGCACAGCTCAAGTTCGGCTTCCTGCTGGACGCGTTGCAGTACGGCGCGCCGCCGCACGGCGGCATCGCCATCGGCCTGGACCGCCTCGTCATGCTCATGACCGGCGCCGAGTCGATCCGCGACGTGATCGCCTTCCCCAAGACCCAGCGCGCGCAAGACCTGCTGACGCAGGCGCCGAGCCCGGTCGACGAGAAGCAGCTGCGCGAACTGCACATCAAGCTGCGCAACACGCCTCAAGCCGCTGCCTGAGGCCGGCAGGTTGGCGCGGAGGCGGTGATTGGCTAAAATGGCTAATCACTCCCCGGAGCCAACCATGCAGATCACCGCCACCGAAGCCAAGAATCGATTCGGCTACTACCTCGGCCAGGCTGAGCGCGAACCGGTGCATGTGATGAAGAACGACCGCGTGGCGGTCGTTCTTGTTTCTGCGGCGCGCTTTGCGGAGCTCGAAGCGCTTGAAAAGCAGAAGTCGATGGCGCAACGCAAGCGCGAGTTCAACGAGGAATACAAGGACTGGATTGCTGCGCAGAACGAGCTGGTCGAGACGCACGGTGTCTTCGGCGAAAACTTTCGCCCCTGGTAAGCACCTGTGGCGCAATTCGACATCTACGCCAATCCCGACAAGGCCCAGCGCGCCGCGTTCCCGTGGTGCGTCGACATGCAAAGCGACCTGCTCGGCGTGTTGGCCACGCGGTTGGTCATGCCGCTGACCACTCAGAAGTACCTGCCGGCCAAGGCGCCGCGCCGGCTGTGTCCGCCCGTCCAATGGGACGGCGAGACTTTCTTTGCGTTGCCTCAGATGACTGCGCCTTTCCGGGTGAAGGACCTGGGCACTGCGAAAGGCAACGTGCGCCTCGCTTCGAATGACCTGGTGGCTGCGCTCGATGCGGTCATCAGCGGTATCTGAGCACTGCTGTGAAGCCATTCAAGATCCCGGAGTCGGTGCTGGTCGTGATCCACACGCCGGCACTTGATGTGCTGCTGATCCGGCGTGCCGATGCCAGCGAGTTCTGGCAATCGGTCACCGGCAGCAAGGACACGCTCGACGAGCCGCTCGTGCTCACAGCGGCGCGCGAGGTGGCCGAGGAAACCGGCATCCAGTGCGGCGAGGGCACGCCGCTGGCTTCTCAGCTGGTCGATTGGCAGCTGCGCAACGTCTACGAGATCTACCCGGGCTGGCGCGCGCGCTACGAACCCGGCGTCACCCGCAACACCGAGCACCTGTTCGGCCTGTGCGTGCCCGAGTGCCTGACGCCCGTGCTCGATGCGCGTGAGCACACCGACTGGCGCTGGCTGCCGTATCGCGAAGCGGCGGACGCCTGCTTTTCCCCGTCGAACGCCGAAGCCATTCTGTTGCTGCCAGAATTTGCGAGATGAACCAGCCGGCAGCCGCCACCGCAGCAGCAATTCAGAACCTCCGGGTCGCGACCTACAACATCCACAAGGGTGTGCAGGGGATCGGGCCGACGCGTCGGCTTGAAATCCACAACCTGGGCCATGCCATCGAGCAGCTCGACGCCGACATCGTCTGCCTGCAGGAAGTGCGCAAGATGAACCGCCAGGCGGCCGCGCGCTTTCCGCGTTGGCCCGAGTTGCCGCAGGCCGACTTTCTTGCGCCCGAGGGCTACACGGCCGTCTACGAGACCAATGCCGTCACGCGCCACGGCGAGCACGGCAACGCGCTGCTCACGCGCTGGCCGGTGCTGCGCACGGGTCACCAGGACATCTCCGACCATCGCTTCGAACAGCGCGGCCTGCTGCATGCCGTGATCGAGGTGGAGGGGCGGCCGGTGCACGCCATCGTGGTGCATCTGGGCCTCATCAAGGGCAGCCGGGTGCGCCAGATCGCGCGGCTGCGCGAATTCATCGACCGCGAGGTGCCGGCCGACGAAGCCGTGGTGGTGGCCGGCGATTTCAATGACTGGGGCGCGCGCATGCGCTACGCCATGAACGCCATGGGGCTGCGCGACGCCAGCGACCTGCGCGGCCCGCGCACGCTCACCTACCCGTCGCGCCTGCCAGTCACGCAGCTCGATTTCGTCTACGGTCGCCGGCTGGAGCCGCTGGCCTGCTCGGTGCCGCGTGGCCCGATCTGGGCTCGAATGTCCGACCACCTCCCGCTGGTAGCCGATTTTTCGCTACCTAATTGATAGCATTGCTCCGAGAAGGGGCGGGCGTTGCAGCCCGAATCCTCTGGAGCCATTCACTGGTACGATCCCCGCCATGCTGAGGAAAACCGACGTCGAACCGCTTCCCGATCGAAAAGACGATGACGAGGGCACCCCCGTCTCCGTCAAGATCCGTGAGCGACTGAATGCAGCGCGCAAGCGTTTCAACGCCAACGACAACATCGCCGAGTTCATCGAACCGGGCGAACTGGAGTCGCTGCTCGACGAGGTCGAGGTCAAGATGAAGGCGGTGCTCGAGAGCCTCGTCATCGACGTCGACAACGACCACAACACCGACAACACCGCCCGCCGCGTCGCCAAGATGTACCTCAACGAGGTGTTCCGTGGCCGCTACGTGGCGCCGCCATCGCTCACCGAGTTCCCCAACGCCGAGCACCTGAACGAGCTGATGATCGTCGGCCCGATCACCGTGCGCAGCGCCTGTTCGCACCACTTCTGCCCGATCATCGGCAAGCTCTGGATCGGCGTGATGCCGAACGAGCACACCAACGTGATCGGCCTGTCGAAGTACGCGCGCCTGGCCGAATGGGTCATGGGCCGCCCGCAGATCCAGGAAGAGGCCGTGGTGCAGCTGGCCGACCTGATCCAGGAAAAGACACAGCCCGACGGCCTCGCGCTCGTCATGGAAGCCGAGCATTTCTGCATGGCCTGGCGCGGCGTGAAGGAAATGGACAGCAAGATGATCAATTCCGTGATGCGCGGCGTGTTCCTGAAGGACCCGAGCCTGCGTCGCGAATTCCTTTCCCTCCTGCCCAGAAAGAGCTGATCATGCTGGTCCGTCTTCTCTATGCCAGCCGCGCCGTCGATACCAGCCCCGATGCCATCGAGGCGATCCTCGCGAAATCGCGCACGCACAACCCGGCCTGCGGCATCACCGGCATCCTCTGCTATGGCGCCGGCACCTTCCTGCAGGCCATCGAGGGCGGGCGCGACGCCATCAGCGATCTCTACGGCCACATCCAGCGCGATGCGCGCCACAAGGACGTGGTGTTGCTGCACTACGAGGAAATCTCCGAACGCCGTTTCGGCGGCTGGACGATGGGGCAGGTAAATCTCTCGAAGCTCAACGCCTCGACGCTGCTGAAGTACTCCGAGAAGCCCGAACTCGACCCGTACAAGGTCTCGGGCAAGGTTTCGTTGGCACTGCTCGAAGAACTGATGGCAACAGCTGCCATCGTCGGCCGCCACTGAGAACGTGGCCCCCACGCTCGGCACTTCGTGTCCTCGCTGCCCCCCGAGGGGGCCGCTCGCGCCTTGGGGCGGCCCGGCGGCGCTCGGGTTCGACTGACCCGAGGTGCCACTTTCCGCTTTCGCACTGATCCTGCTGGCCGGGGTCATTCATGCCAGCTGGAACATCGCCGCCAAGAAGGCGAACGGCGACGCGCGCTTCGCATTCCAGAGCAGCGTCTTCATGGCGGTGGTGTGGGCGCCCGTGGGCATCGCGCTTGGCTGGAGCGTGGTGCCGGCCTGGGGCACGAAGGAGTGGGCCTTCATCGTGCTCAGCGGCGTGCTGCACGTCTTCTATTACGTCGTGCTGCTGCGCGGCTACCGCAAGTCGGACCTCACGGTGGTCTACCCGCTGGCGCGCGGCTCGGGGCCGCTGCTCTCGTCGCTGGTCGCGATCCTGTTCCTGGGCGAGAAGATCAGCCTCATCGGTGTGGCCGGCATCTTCGGCGTGGTGCTCGGCGTGTTCCTAGTGGCTGGTGGTCCGCGCCTCTTTCAGAAGAAGCACGACCCGGCGCAGCGCGAGCGCGTGCACAAGGGCATGCGCTACGGCGTGCTGACCGGCGCCTTCATCGCGGCCTACACGGTGACCGACAGCTACGCCGTCAAGTTCCTCGCGATGTCGCCGATCCTGCTCGACTACATGGGCAACTTCGTGCGCCTCGTGCTGCTGCTGCCCGCTGCGCTGCAAGACCGCGCGACCACCGCGCGCATGTGGCGCGCGCAGTGGAAGTACGCGTTGCTGGTGGCGGCGATCAGCCCCGTCTCCTACGTGCTCGTGCTGTACGCGGTGCAGCAGGCGCCCATTTCGCACGTCGCGCCGGCGCGCGAGGTGTCCATGTTGTTCGCTGCGCTGATCGGCGGGCACCTGCTGCGTGAGGGCGACCGCGTGCTGCGGTTGCTGGGTGCGCTGTTCATCGCGGCCGGCGTGATCGCGCTCGCGCTGGGCTGACCGGGCACGGGCGATGCTCTTCGGCTGCGATTTCTCGAGCGCACCGACCGCCCGCAAACCCATCGTCGTGGCCGTCGGCGAGACGGCCGGCGATGGCGTCGTCACGCTGACCGGCCTGTATCGCTTCGCCACGCTCGACGCCTGGGGCCAATGGCTCGACAGCGCGCCCGCCTGGCTCGGCGGTTTCGACTTTCCCTTCGGCCTGCCGCGCGAGCTGATCGAGCATCTGCATTGGCCCACGACATGGGACGCGCTGATCGCTCACTACGCCGTCCTGAGCCGTGCCGAGATTCGCGACACTTTCGCCGCCTTCTGCGCGGCCCGGCCGGTGGGCGGCAAGTTCGCGCACCGTGCGACCGACGCGCCGGCCGGGTCGAGCCCGTCGATGAAGTGGGTGAACCCGCCCGTGGCCTACATGCTGCACGCCGGGGTGCCGCGCCTGCTCGCGGCCGGTGCCACGTTGCCTGGACTGCATGCGGGCATCCACGAGGACCGCATCGCGCTGGAGGCCTATCCGGGCCTGCTGGCGCGCGAATTGATCGGCCGGCGCAGCTACAAGAGCGACGACCTCGCACGCCAGTCGCCCGAGCGCGAGGCGGCACGCGCCGACCTGCTCGCCGAACTCGAAGCCGGACAGACGCGGCTCGGCCTGCGTCTCCAACTAACGGCCGTGCAGCGCGACGGGCTGCGGGCCGATGCCAAGGGCGATGCACTCGATGCCGTGCTGTGCCTGCTCCAGGCCGCCTGGGCCCGGCAGCGCGCTGACAGCCCGGGGCCTGGCTACGGATTGCCGTGGGACATGGACCTGCTCGAAGGCTGGATCGTCAGCGCCTGAGCCGCCTGCCGGCGCTTGCTTGTCCTACAGCGCTTCGGGCCGGTGGCGACACCCGTGCGCGGGCGGGGGGGGGCTAGATTGACCGGCGTGGGCCAAACCGGTCCATGCATTCATTCCGACCGCAGGAGGATTCCCATGACAACGTCGAACCGATCTCTCGTCCCCTTCGCCCCTTCCGCCACTGCGCGCACCTGGCTCGCCGTGCTCGCGGCGGGCGCCGCGCTGACCCTGGCCGCATGCGACAAGCCCGGCAACCAGACCGCCGGCGAAAAGCTCGACAGCGCCGTCGCCAAGACCGAGCAGGCGGCTTCCGATGCCAAGGCCAAGACCGAACAGGCCGCGACCGACGCCAAGACCGGCATGGCTGGCGCCGCGGCCGATGTGAAGGAAGCGACCAAGGACGCCACCGCCGCGGTGACCGCCACGGTCGACGACGCCGCCATCACCGCCTCGATCTCGGCCGGCCTGGCCAAGGACCCGGACCTGAGCGCGATCAAGATCGACGTCGATACCAAGGGCGGCGCCGTGAGCCTCAAGGGGCCGGCACCGACAGCCGCCGCCAAGTCGCGCGCCGAAGAGATCGCCAAGGCCGTGCAGGGCGTGAAGTCGGTGGACAACCAGCTCGAAGTGAAGAGCTGACCCGCTCTTCGCACCCAGCAAAAAGCCCGGCTCGACCGGGCTTTTTCTTTGGGGTGTGTGACGGTGAAATCTCAGGGCGGGTCCTGGCGCGGAGGCCGTTCGGGCTTCTGCATCAGCGTGTTGACCAGGTCGGCCACGTCGGAAGTCTTGAGCACCGCCGCGATCACGGCCGTGGCCGAAAGCAGACGCCAAGGCCGCACGAGCACCAGCAGCGAGCCCGTGGCTGCCGCGGCGGCCATGAGCTTGACGGGCTCCGTGCGGGCGTAGTGTTCGAGCAGGGGGCGGGCCAGCTGGCCAGCCGCGTGCGCGGGATGGCGACGCCACCAGCGCTGCACCACGCCGCGCGCCATCGCGCTCCAGACGTTGTGACGGCGCCCCGGCGACGCGGGGGACGCGCCGCTGTCGGTGTCGTGGTGGGCGTATTCGAGATCGTCGTCGGCGTCGCTGGCGGCAAAGGCGCGGTGAGGTGTCGGTGTATCCGGTTCGCCGCCGTTGAGTTGGCGCACGAGTGCGCGGCGCGAGATCGCCAGCCGTTGCTGCGGGGTCAATGCTTGCGCGGAAGGACGGCGTGAATCAGTGCTGCGCATGGCGGGCTCCGGCGGCGTGCAGCGCGTCGAGGTCCGCGGCCAGCTGGGCGCGCAGATCGTCGAAGCCGTAGTTCGGACTCGGGCGGGTGGCGATCCAGGTGCAGATCGCCGCAATCACCACCGCCACGGCAGGCACGGCCACCAGCACCCAATGGAAGCTGCCGTGCAGCACGCCGAGCAGCACGGCCACGCCGATCAGCCCGAGTGCCAGCACGGCGGTGGCCACCGCCAGCACGCCCGCGACCAGTCGGGCGACGAGGCCGCGTCCGGCCACGGCACTCTCCTGCCGGGCCAGGGCGGCGTAGTTGGCGATGTGATCGGCAATGAGCTCCGGATGCCCGAGCAGCGTCGAGAAGATCGGATGAAGCATGTGCGGGCGGGGGCCGGCGCGTCGCTCGATCAGTAGTCGTCGCGGCTGCGACGGCTGGCCAGCACGATCAGCGCGGTGATGGCGGCGCCGGCGGCGGCGGCCAGCAGCACCGAGCGCACCGGCTGGTCGGAGATGTAGCGGCCCGTCACGTCGGCGGCCTGTTCGATGCGGCGGCTGGCGCGGGCGCTGGTGGTCGAGGCGGCGTCGAGGCCGCGCTGGACGGCCTGCTGCACGCGTGCGGCCAGTTGCTCGACGGCCGGCTCGGCGTCGCGGCGCAGTTCGCGGACCTTTTCGCCCGCCGCATTCACCGCGTTCTGAGCGTAGGCGCGGGTGGTTTCGGCCGCTTCCTGGGCGGTCTGGCGCGCGTCGTCGGCGAGTTGCGAAGGGGTCTTGGTCGTGTTCATGGGAGAGTCCTTTCCGGGAAGATGAAATGCGGGAGCCTGTGGATCGTAACTACGCTACTTGCGTCGTAGCAAGCCGGCCAGGAAGCTGGCGATGGCGAGCACGGCAAAGATGATGAAAAGGACCTTGGCGATCCCCACCGCGCTGGCGGCGATGCCGCCGAAGCCGAACACGGCAGCGATGAGTGCGATGACCAGAAATACCACGGCGTAGTGCAGCATGCGGAACTCCTTCGAGGCTTCCCTCTTTATGGTTGAAACCGCGCATCCGATGCACCGGCTGAAGCAGCAGCCCGGTGCCGGATGACACAGGACCTACCTTAAGTGCCGGGCCGCTTCGACCCTGTCAGCGACCGGGGCGGGGGAGCGTAGGAGGCGACCGAGTGGCCGCATGCCGGTGCGTGAAGAAATGCCGCCGATGCCACGCGCCGTCAGGCCCCGCGCGATGCCGTGGCGGCGTCGGCGCTCGTCGGCTTCACGACCGGCAGCATCGCGGTGAGCCGCGTGCCTTGCCCGGGCGCGGAGGTGATGGTGAGCTTGCCGCGCGCGGCCTCGACGCGGTGGCGCATGCCTGCAAGGCCGTGCGTCGAAGGGCGCACGCGTTGCGCATCGAAGCCCTTGCCGTTGTCGGCCACCTCCACGATCACGTGGTTGGCGTAGTTCTTCAGCACGATGGTGGCTTCGCTGGCTTCGGCGTACTTGCCGATGTTGGTCAGGCTCTCCTGCACCATGCGATAGATCGTGAGCTGGCGCGACTCGTCCATGGTCACGGGCTCCAGTGCCATCTCGATCTCCAGCCCCGAACGCTCACCGAACTCGCGGCCCAGGATTTCCAGCGAGGCGACCAGCCCGAGGTTCGACAGTGAGGAGGGCCGCAGGTCTTCGATGATTCGGCGCTTCAGTGCGATGCCGCTGTTGAGCAGCTCGGTCAGATGCTGCAGCCGCTGGATCGCATCGGGCGAGTCGGCCAGCCGCGACTTCAGCCGCGCCACATCGAGCTTGGCGGCCGTGAGCAGCGAGCCCAGCTCGTCGTGCAGTTCGCGCGCCAGGTAGCCGCGCTCGGTCTCGCGCACGTCCTGCAGGTGGGTGGCGAGCTCGGCCAGCGAGGCGGTGCGCTCGCTCACCTCGTCCTCGAGCGCATTGCGTTCGCGCTGCAGCGCCTCCTGCTGGCGCTCGCCGATGGAGCGCAGCGCGTGCGTCTGCCGCAGGTACAGGAAGAAGGCCATCAGCGCGGCCAGCGCCACGATGCCGGTGCCGACGCGTGCCAACTGCAGCGACTTCATCACCTGCAGCTGGCCGGCATGCAGCGTCTGGTTGCTGGCCTTCACGAGCTCGTTGGCGGTGGCGCGGATGGCTTCCATTTCCTCGCGCCCGACGTCGGTGGTCATGACGAACTTCCAGGCATCCTCGTTGCCCTCGTGGCGCAGCCGCACGCTCATGTCCATCTCGGCGATCTTGCGCAGCACGTGCTTGGACAGTTCGGACAGCTGGGCCTGCTCGGCCGGGCGTCCGGCATACAGCTGGCGCAGCGTGGCCAGGTTGCCGTCCACCTCCTTCACGGCGATGTCGTAGGGTTGGCGATAGGCCGCTTCGCCCGTGAGCAGGAAGCCGCGCTGCCCGGTCTCGGCGTCCAGCATGTTCTGCAGGATCTGGTTGAGCGTGCCGCGAATCTGCTGTGCATCGTCGATGTCCGCCAGGGCGCGGCTCGATTGCCTGTACCCTGCCTCGTTGATGCCCACGAGGGCCAGTGCAGCCAGCGCCGCGAGCAACAGGCTCACGGCCATTTTTTGGGGGGCTAACCAGTGCATGACACCCTCAGGGTCGCATTCAATGCAACTTCGTGAATAATTGATAACAATCAGGGACCCGGCTGCTTCGGTTCGCAGAGCCGCAGCACAACGACGAAAGTAACAGATGATCAAAATTGGAATTGTGGACGACCACGCCATCGTGCGATCGGGCCTCCGGCAGTTCTTCTCCGAGCACGTGGACTTGCGCGTGGCGGGCGAGGCAGCGAGTGGCCGCGAAGCCATCGAGCTGGTGCGCACGACCGAACTGGACGTGCTGGTGATGGATCTCTCCATGCCGGGGCAAAGCGGTATCGATGCACTTGCCATGATCCGCGCCAAGGCGCCGGACGTGGGCATCCTGATCCTCAGCGGCTACCCGGAGGAGCACTACGCGATGAACCTGATCCGTCAGGGCGCGAGCGGCTACCTCAACAAGGAATGCGATCCGATCGAGATCGTGAACGCCATTCGCACTATCTCGCTGGGCCGGCGCTACATCACGCCCGCCGTGGCCGAACTGCTGGCCCGCCAGCTCGACCGCAAGGACGACGCCGCGCCGCACGAACAGCTCTCCGAGCGCGAGTTCCAGGTGTTCCTGAAGCTGGCCAAGGGCGAGACCGCGGGCGACATCGCCAAGACGCTGTCGCTGTCGGTGAAGACGGTGAGCACCTATCGCACGCGGCTGATGGAGAAGATGAATCTTTCTTCCAACAGCGACCTGACCTACTACGCGCTGAAGAACAAGCTCATCGATTGATGAGGCGCGACGCCGGCGCCTGCTAGGCATCGCCGGAGGCGCTGGGCGACGCGGCAGACCGGAGCACCGCCGCCTGGCGGATGCAGAACTCGACCAGCGCGTCGATCTCGTTCGACTTGTCGAACACCGCGTCGACCCCGAACTCGGCGCAGCGGCGCCGGATGTCGGGCGTCGCATAGTTGCTGAGCACCACCACCTTCTGGCCGGGCTTGCGCGACTGGCAGGCCTGAAGAATGCCCAGGCCGCTTCCCTGCTTGAGAAAGAGATCGACGATGGCCAGGTGCCACGCGTCGGCGTGCTCGCGCAGCCAGTCGCGCGCGTGCTGCTCGGTCTCGGCGAAGCCGACGACCGTGGTGCAGGTGAGCTCTTCCAGAGTGCCGATGAGGTTTTCACGGATCGTGGGGTTGTCTTCGACAACGTAGGTCTGCAATCTGGAATCCATGCCGAACCGCTCTTCCTCTGAGGTTCTGGGGTGGGCAGGTGCTCGTGTCCCCAAGCATCCCGCGAAGGGGAAGGCCTGCCCATGGACATTGAGGCTTTCCCGCTGCGGATCATGCAGGGTTCGAGAGCCGCCGGTTGTAGGCGGGTTCCGACGCAGATGCAGGCCGCCGCCTCCGCGTGAATTCGTGCCGCCCCGTAGGCCATGCCGCACGGGCTCTGCGGCCCGTCGCCGACCCGGACGGGGAGGCCATCCGGGTAAGAATCGACCATGGCAACCCAATCCATTCGCGTCCGGCCGCGCTGGCAGAAGCTGCTGGCGGCGTTCACGCTGCTGGTCGTCGTCCTGGTGGCCGCGTTCGCGCTCCTCGTCGCCTTCTTTCCGTGGGACACGCTGCGCGAGCCGCTCAACCGTTTCGTGAGCGAGAAGACCGGGCGCAAGTTCGAGATCACCCGCCAGCTCGACGTGGACCTCGGCTGGAAGGCGGCCACCGTCACTTTCGACGGCATCGAGTTCGCCAACCCCGACTGGGCGCGCGACCCCTACCTGGTGAAGGCCGAGCGTGCGAGCTTCGAGATCCGGCTCTGGCCGCTGCTCGACAAGCAGGTCGTCATCCCGCGCCTGGCGCTGTCCGCGCCCACCGTCGGGCTGCAGATGGAGGCCGACGGGCGCCGCACCTGGGCCTTCGGCAAGGACACCTCCGACACCGGCACCGTGCCCACCATCGGCCTGATCCAGGTCGACAAGGGCGCCGTCGACTTCCTGGCCAAGCACCTGGGCGTCGACGTGCATGCCGACCTGGACTACGACAGCACCCGCGGCGAGCTGCCGCTGCACTACCGGATCAAGGGCCGCTACAAGGGCCAGCCGCTCACGGCCGACGGGCGCACCGGCGACGTGCTGCAGATCAACGCCGCGGGCGCGCCGCCGTTCCCGCTCGAGATCAACGCCGCCGCCGGCCAGACCAAGCTCAAGGCCAGCGGCACCGTGGCCCAGCTCGCGGGCTTCGACGGCATCGACGCCAAGTTCCAGGTCAAGGGCCAGACGCTGAGCGCGCTCTACCCGCTGACCGGCGTCGTGCTGCCGCAGACCCCGCCCTATGCGCTGAGCGGCGGCCTGCGCAAGCGCGGCAAGCTCTGGGAGGCCGCGGGGCTCAACGGCCGGTTGGGCCTGTCGGACATCGGCGGCGACATGAGCTTCGACCAGGCCGAGAAGGTGCCGCGCCTGTCCGGCATGCTGCGTTCGCGCGTGATGGACATGGACGATCTCGGTCCGCTGATCGGCCTGCCGCCCACGGCGCGCTCCGCCAACGCCGTGGAAGGCGTGGCGCCGGTCGCCTCGGCCCAGCCCAAGCGTCCGCCCGGCGGCAAGGTGCTGCCGACCACGCCGTTCGATTTCGGGCGGCTGCACGCCATGAATGCCGACGTGAGCTACACCGCCGAGCGCATCCGCAACGTGCGCGAGGTGCCGCTGGACCGTGGCAGCGTCAAGATCAAGCTGACCGACGGCGTGCTGTCGCTCGACCCGCTCGACCTCGGCGTGGCCAGCGGCAAGCTGGTGGGCGCGGTCCGCATCGATGCGGGGAAGACGCCGACCGACATCCGCGTCTCGATGGACGTGCGCGGCCTGAAGCTGGCACGGCTGATTCCCAAGCTGGAAAGCTCGGGCAACAGCGTGGGCCAGCTCGACGGGCGCATCAACCTGTCGGGCGCCGGCAATTCGGTGGCCAGCTGGCTCGGCGGCGCGTCGGGCGACATGGCGGTGCTGTCGGGGCGCGGCCAGTTCGGCAACCTGATGCCGGTGTTCGCGACGCTGGTGGGCGGCGACATCCTCAAGTTCCTGCTGCGCGGCGACCGCGATGTGGAGCTGCGCTGCGCGGCGCTGGCCTTCGACGTGAACAAGGGTGTGATGAGCGGGCGCACGCTGGTGCTGGACACCACCAACGCCGTCTTCACCGCCACCGGCCAGGCCAACCTCGCGACCGAGACACTCGATTTCGTGATCCGCCCCGAGCCCAAGAGCGCGAGCATCCTGTCGCTGCGCACGCCGCTGGTCGTGAGCGGCACTTTCGGTGCACCCAAGGGCGGCGTCGAGGTGGGGCCGCTGGCCGGCCGGGGCCTCGCGGCGCTGGCGCTCGGCGCCATCAACCCGCTGCTGGCGCTGGCGGCGACCATCGAGACCGGCCCCGGTGAGAACGCCGACTGCACGGGCGTGCTGGCGGTGGCGAACCGGCCGACGGCCGGGGTTGCGGCGCGCGGTGCCGCGAAGGCCAAGGGGGCTCGCCAGCCTTAAGGAGCGGAAGGCGGCGGGCGCTCAGGCGCTGGCCTGGGGCCGCTGCGCGCAGACGCTGCAGTGCGGATCGCGCGAGACGCGCAGCGTGTCGAAACCGGTGCTGCGCCCGTCGAACATCAGCAGCTTGCCCGCCAGCGACGGGCCGATGCCGGCCAGCAGCTTGAGCGCCTCGCTGGCCTGCAGCGTGCCGATGGTGCCGACCACCGGCCCGAACACGCCCAGCACCGCGCAGCGCGTTTCCTCGAAGCTGGCCTCGGGCGGGAACAGGCAGGCGTAGCAGGGGCAGGCGGCGTCGCGCGTGTCGTAGACGCTCAGCTGGCCGTCGAAGCGGATCGCCGCCCCTGCCACCAGCGGCCTGGCGTGGGCCACGCAGGCGCGGTTCACGGCCTGCCGGGTGGCGAAGTTGTCGCAGCAGTCGACCACCACGTCAGCCCCAGCCACGAGCTGTGCGAGCAGCGCCTCGTCGGCGCGCACGGCGTGGGTCTCGATGGCGATGTCGGGGTTGATGTCGCGCATGGCCTGCGCGGCGGATTCGACCTTGGAAAGACCCACCCGCGCCTGCGTGTGGGCGACCTGCCGCTGGAGATTGGTCAGGTCGACCTCGTCGTCGTCGACCAGCACGATGTGGCCGACGCCTGCTGCCGCGAGGTACAGCGCCACCGGCGAACCCAGCCCGCCGGCGCCGATGACGAGCACCCGGCCGGCACTGACGCGCTCCTGGCCGTCGATGCCGAATTCCTCAAGAAGGATGTGGCGCGAATAGCGCAGCAGCTCGCTATCTTCCATGCGCCACCGGATCAGTTCTCTTTCTTCTCGTCCTTGTTGTCGACGATGACCTGCGTCTTGCTGACGAGCACCGGCTGGCCCTTCAGGCGGTTGAGCGCCTGCACCAGCGGGAAGTCCTTGTCGGTGCCGAACTCGGGCACCTTGCGGTCCTGCGGCGGCTTCTTGGCTTCTTCCTCGAGGCGCTTGCGGGCTTCGTCGCGGGCCTTTTCACGCTCGGGGTCCTTCACCTCGGGGCCCTGGCCGCTGGCCAGGTGCTTCTCGAGGTCGGCCTCGCGCATGCGCAGGGCGGCGAAGGGGCTGCCCTCGGCGCTCTCGTCGACCAGCACGTTGGGCACGATGCCCTTGGCCTGGATCGAGGTGCCGCTCGGGGTGTAGTAGCGTGCCGTGGTGATCTTCAGGCCGGTGTCCGGGCCGAGCGGGCGCACGGTCTGCACCGAGCCCTTGCCGAAGGTCTGGCTGCCCATGATGGTGGCGCGCTTGTGGTCCTGCAGCGCGCCGGCCACGATCTCGCTGGCCGAGGCCGAGCCTTCGTTCACCAGCACCACCAGCGGCACGCTCTTGAGCGCCGCTGGCAGGTTGCGCAGCGGGTCGCTGCCCGAACGGCGCTGGTAGTACTCCGGCGCCGCCTTGTAGATCGACTTGCTCTCGGCCAGCTGGCCGTCGGTGGTGACCACCGTGACGTTCTCGGGCAGGAAGGCCGCCGACACCGCCACGGCCGCGTCGAGCAGGCCGCCCGGGTCGTTGCGCAGGTCGAGCACCAGGCCCTTGAGGTTCGGGTCTTCCTTGTAGAGCTCTTCGATCTTCTTGACGAAGTCGTCGACCGTGCGCTCCTGGAACTGCGACAGGCGGATCCAGCCGTAACCCGGCTCGATCATCTTGCCGCGCACCGATTGGGTACGGATTTCCTCGCGCGTGATGGTCACCGGGAAGGTGCGGCTCTCGTCCTTGCGGAAGATGGTCAGCAGCACCTTGGTGTTGGCCTCGCCGCGCATGCGCTTGACGGCTTCGTTGAGCGACAGGCCGCGCACGGCGGTGTCGTCGATCTTGGTGATCAGGTCGTTCGGCTTGAGGCCGGCACGGAAGGCCGGCGAGCCTTCGATGGGGGAGACGACCTTGATGAGGCCGTCTTCCTGCGAGATCTCGATGCCCACGCCGACGAAACGGCCGGTGGTGCCTTCGCGGAATTCCTTGAAGGACTTCTTGTCGAAGTACTGCGAGTGCGGATCGAGCCCGGCGACCATGCCCGAGATGGCGTCGGAGATGAGCTTCTTCTCGTCGACCGGTTCGACATAGTCGCTCTTGACCATCCCGAAGACGGCCGCGAGCTGCTGCAGCTCTTCGAGCGGGAGCGGCGCGAGCGAACCCCGCGCGACCGTCTGCAGCGAGACGGTGGTCAGGACGCCAGCAACGGCGCCGGCGGCGACCCAGCCGGTGATCTTCAGTTTCTGGCCCATCATGAGTGAAATGTCCTGTATGTCGACGGCTGTCGAACCAATATACACAGCTTGGAAACAAATTGCCTGTCGGGGTTCCACGAAGGGCCCGACAAGTCGGATTTTGTTCCTTTGCTTACTTCTTCAACCCTTGCCTTGCGAGGCCACGGCAGCGGCGGCCTTTTCGGCGGCCGCGGCATCGCCCAAGTAATAGTGGCGCAGGGGCTTGAGGTCGTCGTCGAGTTCGTAGACCAGCGGGATGCCGTTCGGGATGTTCAGGTTGACGATGGCGTCGTCCGAGATGCCGTCCAGGTACTTCACCAGCGCGCGGATCGAGTTGCCGTGCGCGGCCACGATCAGGCGGCGGCCGGTGCGGATGGCCGGGGCCATCGATTCGTTCCAGAAGGGCAGCACGCGGGCGACCGTGTCCTTCAGGCACTCGGTCAGCGGGATCTGCTCGGGCGAGAGCTTGGCGTAGCGCACGTCGCCGCGTTCGCTGCGCGGGTCGTCCGCTTCCAGCGGCGGCGGCGGGGTGCTGTAGCTGCGGCGCCAGACCAGCACCTGCTCGTCGCCGTACTTCTTGGCCGTCTCGGCCTTGTTCAGGCCCTGCAGGCCGCCGTAATGGCGTTCGTTGAGGCGCCAGGAGTGCACCACGGGCAGCCAGGTGCGGTCGAGTTCGTCGAGCGTGTGCCAGAGGGTGCGGGTGGCGCGCTTGAGCACGCTGGTGTAGGCGACGTCGAAGTCGTAGCCCTCGGCCTTGAGCAGCCGGCCGGCCTGCTTGGCCTGCTCGACGCCGGTCTCGGTCAGGTCGACGTCGGTCCAGCCGGTGAAACGGTTTTCGAGGTTCCAGGTCGATTCGCCGTGGCGGATCAGTACCAGTTTGTGCATGTCGGAGGCCTTTGGCAGCGCGTGGGAAAACCAGCATTCTAAAATCCTGGGTTTGCCATCCAAGGAACCCCCGTGAAATTGATCGAATTCGTCACCGCGAACTGGATGCTGATCCTGATGGCGCTCACATCGGGCGGCATGCTGGCCTGGCCGATGATCCGTGGCGCGGGCGGCGGCACGCTCACGGCCCAGGGTGCGGTACAGCTCATCAACCGCGAACGCGCGGTGCTGGTCGACGTGCGCGAACCTGAGGAGTTCGCCGGCGGCCACATGATCGGCGCCAAGAACGTCCCGCTGAACCAGCTCGAGGAAAAATTGGCCGGTACGGTCAAGAACAAGACCGTGCCGCTGCTGCTGGTGTGCGCCACCGGTGCCCGCGCCCAGCGCGCCGTCGCCACGGCCAAGAAGCTCGGCTACGAGCAGGCCCAGGCGGTCGCTGGCGGGCTGAAAGCCTGGAAAGAAGCCAACCTGCCGGTTGAAAAGGCCTGATTTCCCCCAAGGTAAAGCGCATGCAAGCCGTCAAGATGTACACCACCGCCGTCTGCCCGTACTGCACGCGTGCGAAGCAGATCCTGAAGTCCAAGGGCGTCGAGCAGATCGAAGAGATCCGCATCGACACCGACCCGCAAGCCCGCGCCACCATGATGGAGATCACCCAGCGCCGCACGGTGCCGCAGATCTTCATCGGCGACACCCACGTGGGTGGCTGCGACGACCTGATGGCGCTGGACAGCCGCGGTGGCCTCGTGCCACTGCTGCAGGGCGCCTGAAGTCCCTGCCCGCGACGCTGGTCACGAAAGTGCTGCGGGCGTCGGGCGATAATCGTTTGTTCCTTCATCTGCAGCCCGCTGCGGGACCTTCTCCCCGGCGGGCATTGTTTTGATCCTCGAAAGTTCAGCCATGGCCGACCAGCAAGCCCAAGATCCCGTGTTCCAGATCCAGCGCGTCTACCTCAAGGACCTGTCGCTCGAGCAACCCAATTCGCCCGCGATCCTGCTGGAGCAGACGCAGCCCACCGTCGACATCCAGCTCGGCGTGGACGCCCAGCCCGTGGCCGACGGCATCTTCGAGATCACCGTGTCGGCCACCGTGCAGACCAAGATCGAAGACCGCACCGTGTTCCTGGTCGAAGCCAAGCAAGCCGGCATCTTCGAGATCCGCAACCTGCCGGAAGACCAGATGGGCCCGATCCTGGGCATCGCCTGCCCGCAGATCGTCTACCCGTACCTGCGCGGCAACGTCGCCGACGTGATCCAGCGCGGCGGCTTCCCGCCCGTGCACCTGGCCGAAATCAACTTCCAGGCCATGTACGAGCAGCAGCAAGCCCAGGCCGCCGGCCAGGCTGCGCCGACCCTCGCCCAGTAAACCGGCTGCACGACGCCGCCAGCGCACGATGAAGATCTGCGTTCATGGCGCCGGTGCCTGGGGCACGGCCGTCGCGGTCAACGCGGCGGCCCGCCACGAGGTCACGCTCTGGGCGCGCGACGCCGCCCAGGCCGACGCCATGTCGGCCGCGCGTGAAAACACCCGCTACCTTCCCGGGCTGGCATTGCCGGCCGCCCTGACTGTGCGTGCGGGCGACATCGCCCAGGCGCAGGCCGGGGCCGACCTCGTCATCGTGGCCACGCCCATGGCCGCCCTGCGCGAACAGCTGATCGCCCTGCGCGGCACCACCGCGCAGGTGGCGTGGCTGTGCAAGGGCGTCGAGCCCGCGCTCGACAACACCTCTCCCACCGCCTTCGGCCTGCTGGCCCACGAAATCTGGGCGCAGGTCGCGCCCGAACTGAAGGCGGGCGTGCTCAGCGGTCCCAGTTTCGCGCAGGAGGTCGCCGAAGGGCGTCCGACCGCGCTGGTGGCTGCCAGCCCGCACGAAGCCGTGCGCGACGCGCTGGTCGATGCCTTCCATGGCCCGGCGATGCGCGTCTACGCCAACGACGACATCGTGGGTGTCGAAGTCGGCGGCGCGGTCAAGAACGTGCTGTCCATCGCCACCGGGTTGTGCGACGGGCTCGCGCTCGGGCTCAACGCCCGTGCGGCGCTCATCACCCGCGGCCTGGCCGAGATGACGCGCTTCGGCCTCGCGCTCGGCGCCCGCGCCGACACCTTCATGGGCCTTTCCGGCCTCGGCGATCTGGTGCTGACCTCCACCGGCGACCTTTCGCGCAACCGCAAGGTCGGGCTGCTGCTGGCCCAGGGCCGCACGCTCGCGCAGGCGGTCGACTCGCTCGGCCACGTGGCCGAAGGCGTGTACTGCGCGCGCACCGTGGTGCAGCGCGCGCGCGGCCTGGGCATCGAGATGCCCATCTCCGAAGGCGTGGTCGCGCTGCTCGACGGGCAGGTGAGCCCGCGCGACGCCGTGGCGGCCCTGACCGGGCGCGACCCGGTGCCGGAGTCGGTGCAAGCCGGTCCGGCCGGCCGCCTTTCCTCCTAAGAAAACAGAATTCCAGAGACATGAGCCCTCGCTTTGATTTCTCGGCGTCGGCCGTCGCCGCGCTGGCCGAGTCCGACGTCGCCCGCGCCCTGCAGGAAGACGTCGCCGACGGCGACCTGACCGCCTCGCTGGTCGATGCGTCCCGCACGGCCCATGCGCGCGTGCTCGCGCGCGAAACCGCCGTCGTGTGCGGCGCACCCTGGGTCGAGGCCACCGTGCGGCGGCTCGATCCGCAGGCGCGCATCACCTGGCTGTGCGGCGAGGGCGAACGCTGCGCCGCCGATCAGCCCGTGCTCGAAATCGAAGGCGGCGCCCGTGCGCTGCTGACGGCCGAGCGCACCGCGCTCAACTTCCTGCAACTGCTGAGCGCCGTCGCCACCAAGACCGCCATGTACGCCGAGGCTGTGAAGGGCACACGCGCCCGCATCGTCGACACCCGCAAGACCCTGCCGGGCCTGCGCCTGGCGCAGAAGTACGCGGTGCGCACCGGCGGTGGCCTGAACCACCGCATCGGCCTGTACGACGCGGTGCTCATCAAGGAAAACCACATCGCCGCGGCCGGCGGTGTCGCCGCCGCCTTGCGCGCGGTGGCACCTGTGGCGGCGCAGGCGGTCTTCGTCGAAGTCGAGGTCGAGACCCTGGCCCAGCTGCAGGAAGCGCTCGACGCCGGTGCCCGCATGGTGCTGCTCGACAACATGGACCTGCCCACGCTGCGCGAAGCCGTGCGCATCAACGATGCCGTGGGCGAGGCACGCAAGGCCGTGCTGGAGATCTCCGGCGGCGTCACGCTCGACGGCCTGCGCGCCCTGGCCGAAACGGGTGTCGACCGGATCTCGGTCGGCGCGTTGACCAAGGATGTGAAGGCCATCGACTACTCGATGCGCTTCCTGAGCCACTGAACTGCCATGACGACCGCTTCCGTCATCGATGTCGACTACGAACAGCCCGCGCAAGGTGCGGTCTGCGACACGCGCCACGCTTGGGCCCGCGTGCCCCCCGAACCTTCGCCCGATGAACGCATTGCGCTGAAGGACCGCATCCGCCGCCTGCTGCGCGAGCGCAATGCGGTGATGGTGTCGCACTTCTACGTGCACCCCGACCTGCAGGACCTCGCCGAGGAAACCGGCGGCATCGTGAGCGATTCGCTCGAGATGGCGCGCTTCGGCCGCGACCACGCCGCCACCACGCTGGTGGTGTCGGGTGTGCGCTTCATGGGCGAGACCTCGAAGATCCTGTCGCCCGAGAAGCGGGTGCTGATGCCCGACCTCGACGCCAACTGCTCGCTCGACCTGGGCTGCCCGGTGGAGCAGTTCAGCGCCTTCTGCGACCAGCATCCCGACCGCACCGTGGTCGTCTATGCCAACACCAGCGCGGCCGTGAAGGCGCGCGCCGATTGGCTTGTCACTTCCAGCTGCGCGCTCGACGTGGTGGGCGCGCTGCACGCGGCGGGACAGAAGATCCTCTGGGGCCCCGACCGCCACCTCGGCGACTACATCCAGCGCCAGACCGGCGCCGATATGGTGAGCTGGAACGGCGCGTGCATCGTGCACGACGAATTCAAGGCGCTCGAACTCGAACTGCTCATGAAGGAGCACCCGAAGGCCAAGGTGCTGGTCCACCCCGAGTCGCCCTCGGACGTGATCGCGCTGGCGCATGCGGTGGGTTCCACCTCGGCCATCCTGAACGCGGCGCAGCGCATGGACGCGAACGAGTTCATCGTTGCCACCGACACCGGCATGCTGCACAAGCTGCGCACGCTGAACCCCGGCAAGACCTTCATCGAGGCCCCCACGGCCGGCAACGGCGGCACCTGCAAGAGCTGCGCGCATTGCCCGTGGATGGCGATGAACGGGCTGGTCGAACTCGCGAACGCGCTGGAGACCGGCGCGGGCGAAATCCACGTCGATCCGGCGCTGGGCGTGCGGGCGCGGGTGCCGATCGATCGGATGCTGGCGTTCACGGCTGGGCTGAAGAACGGGCAGGCGCCCGGCAGTCTGGTCGCCGGCATCGGCGCGGCCTGAACCTGTCTTGCTCCTTCCCCTTCCGGGGGAAGGCCGGGATGGGGGCTCCCGGCGCTGGATCGGCCGATGGCGATGGATGCGCCGCCGGCCCCCACCCCAACCCCCCCCCGGAAGGGGAGGGGGAAAGATAACTCAGAAATCCACGGTGCAGGAATCGCCCAGCGCCTCGCGCCAGACCCTCACGCGCGCCAGCGACTCCCGCAAATCCGGCAGCGCCTCCGCGATGAACACGCACAGGTTCTCCAGCGTCGGCGGATGCAGCCCCGGCACGTCGTCCAGCAGATGGTGGTCCAGCTGTTCGCGCACGTCTTCCAGCCGGCGGCGCAGCAGGCCCAGGTCGATCACCATGCCCGTCACCGGATCGCGCTCGCCCGTGAGCCACACCTCTGCGTGGTAGGTGTGGCCGTGAATGCGGCGGCTGCCTTCGACTTCGATTTCGCGTTTGAGCGTGTGGGCGGCGTCGAAGAAGAAGCGTTGGCTGATGGTGAAGCGCATCGTCGAAAAAGAAACTCGGAAACAAAAAGGAAAAAGGGGGCGCCGCTTCAGCGGATGCCCGTGATCTTGTGGGTCTGCACGCTCAGGCGCCAGGCGGGCTGCTTCATGCATTCGGCGATGCACAGCTCGGTGTTCGCCACGCGGTCCGGCCCGTCCATGGGCTGCAGGAAACGGTGCGTGAACTCGCCCGTGCGCGCCATGGCGTCGAGGTCGAGGCCGGCCTGCGGCCACACCAGCTTCAGCTCCTGGCCGCGTTGCTGCACCCACGGCGCGCCGGCCTTGGGGCTGATGCACAGCCAGTCGATGCCTGCGGGCGCGGCGACCGTGCCATTGCTCTCGACCGCGATGCGAAAGTGCCGCGCGTGCAGCGCGTCGACCAGCGCCGCGTCGACCTGCAGCAGCGGCTCGCCGCCCGTGAGCACGACCAGCCGGTGATCGGTGTCGCCGGCGGGCCATTGCGCGGCGATGGTGTCGGCGAGCTGGTCGGCCGTCTTGAACTTGCCACCCAGCGTGCCGTCGGTGCCGACGAAGTCGGTGTCGCAGAAACGGCAGACGGCCGTGTCGCGGTCTTCCTCGCGGCCGGTCCACAGGTTGCAGCCGGCGAAGCGGCAGAACACGGCCGGCATGCCGGCCTGGCCGCCTTCGCCTTGCAGCGTGTAGAAGATTTCCTTGACGCTGTAGGTCATGCGAGCGGCGTGTCGATTTCGAGGTTGTCGATGAGCCGCGTGCTGCCCAGCCGCGCGGCGGCCAGCGCCACGAGCGCGTCGCCGGCCTGGGGCGCCTGCAGGTCGGCGCGGCGGCGCAGCACCAGGTAGTCGGGCTGCCAGCCGCGCTGCGCGAGCGATTGCATGGCGCGCGCCTCGAGGGCGGCCACGTCGCGCTCGCCGGCGCGCACGGCTTCGGCCATGGCCTGCAGTGCCTTCGACAGCTGCACCGCTTCGGCACGCTCCGTGGCGCTCAGGTAGCCGTTGCGCGACGAGAGCGCCAGGCCGTCGTCGGCGCGGAAGGTCTCGCCGCCCACGATCTCGATCGGCAGCGCGAACTGCCGCACCATGTGGCGGATCATCATGAGCTGCTGGTAGTCCTTCTTGCCGAATACGGCCACGCGCGGCTGCACGCACTGGAAGAGCTTCATCACCACCGTGCACACGCCGATGAAGAAGCCGGGGCGGAAGTGCCCTTCGAGCAGGTCGGCCAGCACCGGATCGGGGTGCACCTTGCAGGTCTGGGGCTCGGGGTAGAGCGCTTTCTCGTCGGGCGCGAACAGCACGTCGCAGCCGGCGGCGCGCAGCTTCTCGCAGTCGCTCTCCCAGGTGCGCGGGTAGGTGTCGAAGTCTTCGTGCGGCAGGAACTGCAGGCGGTTCACGAAGATGCTCGCGACCGTGGCGTCGCCCAGCGGCTTGGCCTGGCGCACGAGCGCGAGGTGGCCGTCGTGCAGGTTGCCCATGGTGGGCACGAAGGCCGGGCGCTGGCTGCCCGCGAGGTGGCTGCGCAGCTCGTCGATGGTCTTGGCGATGTACATGAGAGGGTTCCTTCCTTACCAGGCGTGGAGGCGGTCGTCGGGGAAGCTGCCGTCCTTGACGGCGCGCACGTAAGACTGCAGGGCCGGCAGCACGCCCGGTGCGTCGGCCATGAAGTTGCGCACGAACTTCGGCATCTTTCCGAGGTTGATGCCCAGCATGTCGTGCAGCACGAGCACCTGGCCCGCGGTGCCCTTGCCGGCACCGATGCCGATGGTGGCGCAGTACTTCAGCTCGGCCGTGAGTTCGGTCGCCAGCGCGGCCGGCACCATCTCGAGCACCAGCATCGCGGCGCCTGCGTCCTGCAGCGCATGGGCCTGCTGCTTGAGCAGCGCGCCAGCGGTGTCGCCCTTGCCCTGCACGCGGTAGCCGCCGAGCGCATGCACGGTCTGCGGCGTCAGGCCGAGGTGGGCGCACACGGGAATGCCGCGCTCGACGAGAAAGCGCACGGTCTCGGTGGTCCAGCCGCCGCCTTCGAGCTTGACCATGTGCGCACCGGCCTGCATCAGCTCGGTGGCGCTGCGCAGGGCCTGCTCGCGGGACTCCTGGTAGCTGCCGAAGGGCA
Source organism: Acidovorax cavernicola (assembly GCF_003581445.1). Classification (NCBI taxonomy): domain Bacteria; kingdom Pseudomonadati; phylum Pseudomonadota; class Betaproteobacteria; order Burkholderiales; family Comamonadaceae; genus Acidovorax; species Acidovorax cavernicola. The sequence goes on from NZ_QXMN01000030.1 coordinate 85,673, forward strand.
GGTCGGCGATGAGCCACGTCGTGCCCTGCACGCGGCGCAGGCCGCGCGAGACGCTGTCGGTGTGATAGCGCATGGCCTCGAGGCTCACGCCCACGGTGCTGTTCAGGCCCTGGCAGACCATGCCCAGCGAATCGCCGACCAGCAGGCAGTCGATGCCGGCCGCGTCGGCCATGGCCGCGAAGGTGGCGTCGTAGGCGGTGAGCATGGCGATCTTCTCGCCGCGCGCATGCATGTCGGCCAGCCGCGGCAGGCTCACGGGCTTGCGCTGCGCCAGGGGCGAGGCGGGGGGCAGCGTGCCGTAGGGCGTGGCTGCCGGGGCTTCGGACGAAGG
>NZ_QXMN01000112.1:0-3144 GCF_003581445.1 Acidovorax cavernicola
ATAGTTACGGCCGCCGTTTACTGGGACTTCAATCAAGAGCTTGCACCCCATCATTTAATCTTCCAGCACCGGGCAGGCGTCACACCCTATACGTCCACTTTCGTGTTTGCAGAGTGCTGTGTTTTTAATAAACAGTCGCAGCCACCGATTTTTTGCAACCCATTCATGCTTCGTTGTTCACTACACACTAATAGGGCACACCTTCTTCCGAAGTTACGGTGTCAATTTGCCGAGTTCCTTCTCCTGAGTTCTCTCAAGCGCCTTAGAATACTCATCTCGCGCACCAGTGTCGGTTTGCGGTACGGTCGTTGTTAGCTGAAGCTTAGTGGCTTTTCCTGGAACCTCGTTCAGTCACTTCACGGACAAGTCCGCTCGATCGTTGGCCTCGGTATATGTGCACCGGATTTGCCTAATGCACGCCTACATCCAACTAAACCAGAATAATCCAATAACTGGATGACCTATTAAGATCCGTCCCCACATCGCACTAACAATCGGTACAGGAATATTGACCTGTTTCCCATCAGCTACGCATCTCTGCCTCGCCTTAGGGGCCGACTCACTCTACGCCGATGAACGTTGCGTAGAAAACCTTGCGCTTACGGCGAGGGGGCTTTTCACCCCCTTTAACGCTACTCATGTCAGCATTCGCACTTCTGATACCTCCAGCACGCTTTACAACGCACCTTCACAGGCTTACAGAACGCTCTCCTACCACTTGCAATAAATTGCAAATCCGCAGCTTCGGTAACTGGCTTAGCCCCGTTACATCTTCCGCGCAGGACGACTCGATCAGTGAGCTATTACGCTTTCTTTAAATGATGGCTGCTTCTAAGCCAACATCCTGACTGTTTTAGCCTTCCCACTTCGTTTCCCACTTAGCCAATTTTAGGGACCTTAGCTGGCGGTCTGGGTTGTTTCCCTCTTGAGTCCGGACGTTAGCACCCGGTGCTCTGTCTCCCAAGCTGTACTCTTCGGTATTCGGAGTTTGCCTTGGTTTGGTAAGTCGCCATGACCCCCTAGCCAAAACAGTGCTCTACCCCCGAAGGTAATACTTGAGGCACTACCTAAATAGTTTTCGGAGAGAACCAGCTATTTCCAAGTTTGTTTAGCCTTTCACCCCTATCCACAGCTCATCCGCTAGTTTTGCAACACTAGTCGGTTCGGACCTCCAGTACCTGTTACGGCACCTTCATCCTGGCCATGGATAGATCACTTGGTTTCGGGTCTACACCCAGCGACTGATCGCCCTATTCGGACTCGATTTCTCTACGGCTTCCCTATTCGGTTAACCTTGCCACTGAATGTAAGTCGCTGACCCATTATACAAAAGGTACGCAGTCACCCTTGCGGGCTCCTACTTTTTGTAAGCACGCGGTTTCAGGATCTATTTCACTCCCCTCCCGGGGTTCTTTTCGCCTTTCCCTCACGGTACTAGTTCACTATCGGTCAATGATGAGTATTTAGCCTTGGAGGATGGTCCCCCCATATTCAGACAGGATTTCTCGTGTCCCGCCCTACTTGTCGTTAGCTCAGTACCACACAGGTCATTTCACGTACGGGGCTATCACCCGCTATGGCCAGCCTTTCCAAACTGTTCCGTTATGTCTTGTGCTATCACTAACAGGCTTCTCCGATTTCGCTCGCCACTACTTTCGGAATCTCGGTTGATGTCTTTTCCTCGAGCTACTGAGATGTTTCAGTTCACCCGGTTCGCCTCGCATGACTATGTATTCATCATGCGATACCTTTGCAGGTGGGTTTCCCCATTCGGAAATCTCCGGATCAAAGCTAATTTGCCAGCTCCCCGAAGCTTATCGCAGGCTATCACGTCCTTCGTCGCCTATCATTGCCAAGGCATCCACCACGTGCTCTTATTCACTTGACCCTATAACTTTGACGTTTCTTTCGAAACTGCAAAATCATCTCAAGGAATATGTCAGGTCTTTCACCTGACGCGTTATGCCGTACTTCCAATATCGATTTGACTCGAAATTGAAGTTTCTTTTGACGCAATCAAAAATTCTATGTTGCTGATGGCACGGTCTGCACTAAACCTTTACGAATGTGCAGTTTCCATCAGCAACGCTGATTCGACTCTATGAATTTTTAAAGAACAGCCGATTGATCAAGAGATCCTGATCAACAACAAAGAAGCCTCATGCTTTCGCAGGAAGCTGCTTTGGTGTTGAATAAGTATCGAAGTTATTGGTGGAGGATGACGGGATCGAACCGACGACCCCCTGCTTGCAAAGCAGGTGCTCTCCCAGCTGAGCTAATCCCCCTCAAACTCTCACACGAGATATCAGAAGATTTGGTGGGTCTAGTTGGGCTCGAACCAACGACCCCCGCCTTATCAAGACGGTGCTCTAACCAGCTGAGCTACAGACCCATTCATCAATCATCTTCACATCGAAGACAACCGACTTCTTCCAACAACCGATAAGTGTGGGCGTTTAAATTAAATTGCTTGTTTCCAGAAAGGAGGTGATCCAGCCGCACCTTCCGATACGGCTACCTTGTTACGACTTCACCCCAGTCACGAACCCTGCCGTGGTAATCGCCCTCCTTGCGGTTAAGCTAACTACTTCTGGCAGAACCCGCTCCCATGGTGTGACGGGCGGTGTGTACAAGACCCGGGAACGTATTCACCGTGACATTCTGATCCACGATTACTAGCGATTCCGACTTCACGCAGTCGAGTTGCAGACTGCGATCCGGACTACGACTGGTTTTATGGGATTAGCTCCCCCTCGCGGGTTGGCAACCCTTTGTACCAGCCATTGTATGACGTGTGTAGCCCCACCTATAAGGGCCATGAGGACTTGACGTCATCCCCACCTTCCTCCGGTTTGTCACCGGCAGTCTCATTAGAGTGCCCAACTGAATGTAGCAACTAATGACAAGGGTTGCGCTCGTTGCGGGACTTAACCCAACATCTCACGACACGAGCTGACGACAGCCATGCAGCACCTGTGTTACGGCTCTCTTTCGAGCACTAAGCCATCTCTGGCGAATTCCGTACATGTCAAAGGTGGGTAAGGTTTTTCGCGTTGCATCGAATTAAACCACATCATCCACCGCTTGTGCGGGTCCCCGTCAATTCCTTTGAGTTTCAACCTTGCGGCCGTACTCCCCAGGCGG
>NZ_QXMN01000113.1:0-3142 GCF_003581445.1 Acidovorax cavernicola
GTGTCCGTGACCCTCGATGACCCTTCGTTTCCGGCAACGGTCTATGCCCGGCTGATCGAGGAAGAGGACGGCACACACACGTTGATCTGGTCGCGCAACAAGCCTCAGGCGGTCTGACGGCCGCAGAGCCCCGCCCATTGCGGCGGGGCGCAGTGCTGCTTTCGCGGCACGGCAAGAAGCTGGGCTGTATCCGCTGTCTTTCTCTGTATGACTTGAATGTGTGGCTGCGAGGACGGCATGGCGTGTCGGCGCGATGCACCGTCAGGCTTTCGGGCTGCGCCCCGTGCCGCCTTTGTCGTCACGGCCATTCGGCATCAATCCCTCACGCCTTCGCGCCTGCGGCGCTGCGCACTGGCGCTTGCCTCCAGGGGAAAGCCCAAGGGCTATCCCCGCCGTGCAGAGCTTGGCACCCCTGAATGCCCCGAACCGGCTGCGCCGGATCGGCCAGGTTAGCGCCTTGTCACAAGGGCGGGTTTCCTATCGCTACAACCGGGCCGCAGCAAGCTGGCCTTCGGTCGTGCTCATCAGCACTGCCGTGCTGCATTCAAGCGCGCCAGCGATCTTGAAGATGATCGCCAGCGTGGGCATGTGCTCGCCGCGCTCGACCTTGCCCATGTGCGAACGCTCGATGCCGGCCAGGTGCGCAAGCGATTCCTGCGCAATCCCGCGCTCCAACCGCAGCGCACGCACCGCCGCGCCGAAGGCCTGGGCCAGCTCGGCGTCGAAGGTGGTGGCGCCGGCCGGTCGGCCGCGCTGGACAGTTCGCTTCTGCATAGACAGAAGCGTCAAGTCGCAGCACAATTAAAACCACGTTATCTTTAACTCATTCGTGGATCTGATACTTTTTCGTGCTTCTGTGTTTTTACGGAAATCCGTATCTACGGCTGCCGACAAAACCACAAACCCGCATCCGTGCTTTTCCTCAAACCCGTCGATATGGCTTTACGCTTTCACGTTTTAGCGGCTTTGTGTCAATGAAGGGGCCATCCATGAACCAACTCATCACCGAGGACGAACGCAGGCAGTTGTTGGTCCACGGCCAGGCCCGCGCAGCAGGTCAGGCCATCGACCCGCTGCCTGTGGTACGGCTGTTCACTCCCGATGCGCACGCCACCTGGCTGCTGGCCGCACTCGATCCTGCCGATGGGGACACGGCCTACGGCCTGATCGACCTGGGAATCAGCATGCCTGAGCTGGGCCAGGTGAAGCTGTCCGATCTGGCCTCCATCGTCGGACCGCGCCAGCAGCCCGTGATGCGGGATCGGTATTTTCAGGCGGTGCGTTCGCTGTCGGAATATTTGCGGCTGGCCCAGGAGAACGGTTCCATCGTCGATTGAACCGTTCGCGCCCCGGCCATGCCGGGCGCATTGAGACTATTTCAGTCTGGCATCAGACCTGGCCGGTCTGAATCCGCATTCTTGCATCCCACCTGTGTATCCGTGACTGAAACAGTCACGATCTTTCATGCGGGCTGGGGCATGGTGTTCTGTACTGCGCGGCAAGTTGGGGTCGTGCGGTCGTCGCATGCTGACGAATTTCGCAATACCCGGAGCCAATCGGTCTTGACTACCAATCGTTAACTGACCCTGATTTTGATGATGTTTTGATGCTGATGCGATAGCTCCGCATGTTTTGCCGTGGCGACGTTCCTGATCTTCGACAGGAGCCTGCGCTATGGCCGAGCATCACAGCGAACCTTGGTATCCGACAGCCGCGTATCTCTACACACTGCACCTCGATGGCCCGGCGCTGGCTTGGGAGTACCTGCGTCGCAATCCCGATTACCGGCTCGACTGGCTGCGCCATCGTCGCCGATCCGAGACGGCGCATCGTTGGGGCTTGCGCCTGCTGGAAGACCCGGCACTGGATGCGCGTGAAGCGCAGCCAGCCTGGTTCCCCGACCACGAGAGCGTACTCCAGCTTTATCCGGACGCTGATCCGTCAATGGACGCCATCGTCTTCTCGTTCTGGAGTCTGCCCGGCAGCAAGTGCCTGATCCATGACGGCAAGCGGCTGATGCTGGTGCTGCGCTGGCCGGGCTACAGCCTGCGGCTGGCTATCGCGCCTGGCTTGGCCGATGGCATGGCCTTCGCCTATGCCATCCGCGCCTGCGCGCAGTTGCCGGGGCTGACCGCCATGCTGCGAAAGCTCGCGAACGCCACTGATGCCTCGCCTGCGGCGACGGCATCGGTGCGGCCATTGCTGTCGCCGCTGCAGGAGCTGCACAGCTTGCAGGCGCTCGACGCGACCTTGGCGGGCGCGTCCTTGCGCGAGATCGCCGAGGGCCTTTTTGGTGAGGACGCGGCGGCCGATTGGTACAGCGACGGTGGGCTGCGCTCCAAGGTGCGCCGCCTGGTGCAGCGCGGCGATGCGTTGATGCGCGGCGGCTATCGCCGCTTAGCACAACTTCCGCCGCTTGAGAAGGGTCGTTCTGGATCCCGCGCAGATCGACCCTGAGCAGAACAGCCGCGTTTTCTGAGACTACCTCCATCCGGCTGCGCTTTGTGGCCGGAGCTTTGCAACCGACGGAGGTTCTCACCATGCGTCCTGCTTCCTTGCAACCTGCTGCCACACCCTCGATGGCTGCTGCGCAACCCCAACGCTATCTGACCAACGACGAAGCCGCAGACTACCTGCGCCTGTCGCCGCGCACGCTGGAGAAACAGCGCGTAATCGGCGGCGGGCCGAAGTTTCGCAAGTTCGGGCGGCGTGTCATGTACGCCGTGGCCGACCTCGATACCTGGGCTGGAGACCGCAGCTACGAGACGACTTCTGACCCTGAGTACGCCGAGCACCATGCGGCGGACAGCCGTGCGCGCTGATCGCTGGCGCGCGGGTGGCCATAGCCATGTCCAAGCCTTCGCAAGAACGCGAACAGCTCGACCTGTTCCGCGCCTTGCCGGGCGACATGGCGCCGCGCGACAGCCAGGACTTGATGGCCTTTCCGTTCTTCTCCCTGGCGAAGTCGCGGCGCACGGCGCCGATCGACTTCCGCGCCAGCGGCATCACGATCCGCGTGGAGGGCACGGCCGAGCATGGCATCGCCACGATCTGGGATGCCGACATCCTGATCTGGGCTGCCAGCCAGATCGTGCAAGCACGCGATGCGGGCTTGCGCCCCTCCCGGCTGATGCAGGGGCGA
>NZ_QXMN01000114.1:0-3142 GCF_003581445.1 Acidovorax cavernicola
TGTTCGTGCCGGCGACATCGGCCCTGCCTTTCGTGCAGGGCGGCAAGCTGCGCGCGCTGGCCGTGACCGGCAACAAGCGCCTGCCTTCGCTGCCCGATGTGCCGACCATGGCCGAGGCCGGCGTGCCCGGTTTCGAGGCCTATGCCTGGCAGGGCTTCGTCGGCCCGGCCAAGCTGCCCGCGCCCGTGGTCCAGCGGCTCAACAAGGACCTGAACGCGGCCCTGGCCCAGCCCGCGCTGCGCGCCAAGTTCGAGGAGATCGGCATCCAGCCGATGGCGATGACGCCGCGCGAGTTCGGCGACTTCGTGCGCAGCGAGCAGAAGCTCTGGAGCGAAGTCATCCGCTCGGCAAAGATTCAACTGGATTGACGCGCCCCGGCGCGCGAAGAACGAGGAGACAGACATGAACCCATCCCTGAACCGCCGTGGCTTTGGTCGTGGCCTGGCCGCCATCGCGGCCGCGGCCAGCCTGCCGTCCTGGGCGCAGACCGGTGCCGTTGGCGCCTACCCCCAGCGTCCGGTCGAACTGATCGTGCCGTTCGCCGCGGGCGGTGGCACCGATGTGCTGGCGCGCGCCATGGCCGAAACCATGCGCAAGCATTTCCCGCAGAACGTGATCGTCATGAACCGCGCGGGCGCGAGCGGCGCCGTGGGCTGGTCGGAACTCGCGGCCGCCAAGCCCGACGGCTACAAGCTGGCGATCATCACCGTCGAGATGACGATGATTCCGCACATGGGCCTGACCAAGATCACGTCGGACGACGTGGTGCCGATCGCGCGCCTGAACGCCGACCCGGCGACCATCGCCGTGCGCGCCGACTCGCCGTTCAAGACGCTGGAGGACTTTCTCGCCGCGGCGAGGAAGAACGTCGGCGGCGTGCGCATCGGCAATGCGGGCCCGGGCTCGCTGGGCCATCTGGCCGCGGCCGCGCTCGAAGACAAGGTGGGCGTGCAGTTCAACCACCTGCCTTACCGCGGCGCGAACCCGGCGGTGCTCGACCTGCTCGGCGGCCATATCGAAGCCGTGGCGGTGACTCCGGTCGAAGTCGCGACCTATGTGGCCGCGGGCAAGATCCGGCCGCTGGCCATCATGGGCGACAAGCGCATCCAGGCCGGCTGGGAGCAGGTGCCGACGCTCAAGGAGCGCGGCATCGACCTGCTGATCGGCGGCTGGCGCGGTCTCGCGGCGCCGAAGAACACGCCGCCCGAAATCATCCAGCAGCTGCGCAGCGTGATGGCGCGCACGCTGCAGGAACCCGATCTGCGCGCGACCATGGCCAGGCAGAACATGGGCGAAGGCTATCTCGACCAGCCCGCGTTCCTCGAAGTGATCGCGCGCGACAACGCGACGTTCAAGCAGCTGGTGAACAAGCTCGGTATCAAGGCTTAAACATATAAACACCCCCCTGAGCCGCTCACGCGGCTTCCCCCTCTCATCCTTCGGTGGAGGGGGACGGCACCATCGCTGCGGGGCGGCCCTTGCTCGGTGCCCCTGAGCTGGGCCACGCCAGTTTCAAAGGCTGTTTGAGGTGGGCGCTCCTGGCGCAAACCCCGGTGCAAAAACTTCGCGCAGCCAGTCGACAAACACCGCGACCGCGCGCGGCACATGCGCCGAATAGGGGCGCATGGCGTAGATCGTCGGGCTGAACGCGCCCATGGGCCGCCACTGCGGCAGCACCTGCACCAGCTGGCCCGCGGCGAGCGCGGCCTGGGCGCTGAAGTCGGGCACCAGCGCAATGCCCAGGCCGGCGATCGCCGCGTCGCGCAGCGCCTCGCTGTTGTTCGCGACCAGCGGGCCGCTCACGGGCACGGTGGCGCGCGCGCCGCCGCCGCGGCCCAGGCGCTGCAGCGTCCAGGCCGCGGCATCGTGGCCGCGCGGGTAGTGCAGGCAGCGGTGCTGGCGCAGGTCGTCGGGCGCGGCCGGCGCGGGCCCGTGGCGCTCGAGGTAGGCCTGGCTCGCGACCAGCACCGAATGCGTGCTGCACAGCGCCCAGGCCACATGGTTGTCGGGCGGCGTGCTGGTGTGGCGTATCGCCAGGTCCAGGCCTTCCTGCGACAGCGGGCGCAGCTGGTCGGACAGATCGAGTTCGAGCTGGATGTCGGGATACTGGTCGAGAAATTCGGGCAGGCGCGGCACCAGGTGCTGGCGCGCCAGCGCCACGGGCGCGGTGACGCGCAGGCTGCCGCGCGGCGCGTCGGCAAGATCGCGCACCTGCGCGAAGCTGCCCGCGATGCGCGCGAAGGCTTCGCGCGTGTCCTGCACCAGATGCCGGCCCGCGTCGGTCAGCAGCATGGAGCGCGTGGTGCGCCGCACCAGCGGCACGCCGGCCGCGCGCTCCAGGCCTGCGATGTGCTGGCTCACCGCGGCCTTGCTCACGCCCAGGCGCGCGGCCGCGGCCGTGAAGCTGCCCTGCTGCTCGAGCACCACCAGCCAGTAGAGGTGCGACCAGAGCTGTTCGGTTTTCAGTGCATCGTTGGAATTCATGCCGCCATTGTTCATCAATTTAAACAATCAATTCACGCCACGGGACTGGGCAGCGCGCCGGTGCCTGCCTACACTTTGCGCATCGCTCACCGACGACCCAAGGACTTTTCCATGAACGCAGCCCATCCCGCAGTGACCACGGCCTCCATCGCCCACTTCATCCACGGCCAGCGCGTGGCCGGCAACAGCCTGCGCACGCAGCCCGTGACCAACCCCGCGACGGGTGCCGTGACCGGCGCCGTGGCGCTGGCCAACCGTGCCGATGTCGACGCCGCCGTGGCTTCGGCGGCCGCCGCGTTTCCCGCCTGGGCCGACACGCCGCCGATCCGCCGCGCGCGCGTGATGTTCAAGTTCCTCGAGCTGGTCAACCAGCACAAGGACGAACTCGCGCATGCGATCACCGCCGAGCACGGCAAGGTGTTCACCGACGCCCAGGGCGAAGTCGCGCGCGGCATCGACATCATCGAATTCGCCTGCGGCATTCCGCAGCTGCTCAAGGGCGACTTCACCGAACAGGTGTCGACCGGCATGGACAACTGGACGCTGCGCCAGCCGCTGGGCGTGGTCGCGGGCATCACGCCGTTCAACTTCCCGGTGATGGTGCCGATGTGGATGTTCCCGGTGGCCATCGCCGCGGGCAACACCTTCGTGCTCAAGC
>NZ_QXMN01000115.1:0-3132 GCF_003581445.1 Acidovorax cavernicola
GCTATGCGCGCGAACTCGGCATCGAGCGCGTGCTGACGCTGGGCGCGCAAAGCACGCACGCGGCCGCGGCCTGCGGCGCGGCAGCGCAACATTTTGCAGACATGGCATCGCTGCTGGCAGCGGTGCGCGAAGGGCTGCCCGCGGTGGGCAGCCTGTTGATCAAGGGATCTCGGTTCATGAAGATGGAACAGGTGGTGCAGGCCGTCCAGGCCTGCGCGGGCACAAACCCCAGCGCAGCATCGGAGGCCGCATGCTGCTGATGCTTTTTCAATGGTTGCAAGGTCTGTCGCCGGAATTCGGTTTCCTGCGCGTTTTCCAGTATTTGACGCTGCGCGCCGTGATGGCCGCGCTCACCGCGCTGGTGATCGGCCTCGCGGCCGGCCCGCGCGTGATCCGTTTGCTCGCATCGCTGAAGATCGGCCAGCCGGTGCGCGGCTACGGCATGGAGACCCATCTGGTCAAGAGCGGCACGCCCACCATGGGCGGTGTGCTGATCCTGCTGTCGATCGCGATTTCCACGCTGCTGTGGTTCGAGCTGTCGAACCGCTTCGTCTGGATCGTGCTGCTGGTGACGCTGGGCTTCGGCGCGATCGGCTGGGTCGACGACTGGCGCAAGGTCGTCAACAAGGACCCCGAAGGCATGCGTTCGGGCGAGAAGTATTTCTGGCAGTCGGTGATCGGCCTGCTGGCCGCGCTGTACCTGGTGTTCAGCATTTCCGAAAACAGCAACGTGCAGGTGTTCGAGCTGTTCATCCGCTGGGTGCAGTCGGGCTTCTCCATGGACCTGCCGCCCAAGGCCGGCCTGCTGGTGCCGTTCTTCAAGGAAGTCAGCTACCCGCTGGGCGTGCTGGGCTTCGTGATCATGACCTATCTGGTGATCGTCGGCGCGAGCAATGCCGTCAATCTGACCGACGGCCTCGACGGCCTGGCCATCATGCCGGTGATCATGGTCGGCTCGGCGCTGGGCGTGTTCGCCTATGTCACGGGCAGCGTCAATTTCGCCAGGTACCTGCTGTTCCCGCACATCGCGGGCTCCGGTGAGCTGCTGATTTTCTGCGCGGCCATGGCCGGCGCGGGTCTGGCCTTCCTGTGGTTCAACGCCCACCCGGCCCAGGTGTTCATGGGCGACGTCGGCGCGCTCGCGCTCGGCGGCGCGCTGGGCACGATCGCGGTGATCGTGCGCCAGGAAATCGTGCTGGCCATCATGGGCGGCATCTTCGTCGCCGAGGCGGTGTCGGTGATGCTGCAGGTGGTCTGGTTCAAGTACACCAAGAAACGCTACGGCGAAGGCCGGCGCCTGCTGAAGATGGCGCCGCTGCACCACCATTTCGAGAAGAGCGGCTGGAAGGAAACGCAGGTCGTGACGCGTTTCTGGATCATCACCATGCTGTTGTGCCTGATCGGCCTGTCGACGCTGAAACTGCGATGAATACGCCCGATTCCACCCCTGTGCCCACCGACGCCCTGGCGCCGGCCGAGGCCGTGCGCGCACCTGCGCCCGATGCCGCGGCGCTGCCGCCGGAGCAGGACGCCGCCGTGCCCGCCGAACTGATGGCGCCGGCCGAGCTGGCGGAATCCGCCGAACCTGCGCCGGCCGCGCCCGTGCCGCCGCTGTCCAGCCTGCATGCGGCCGAAGACGCCGCGGCGTTCGTCGCGCAGATTTTTGCGCAGGTGGCCGCGCCGGCCACCGAGTCCGACGCCGAGGTGCCGGCCGTGGCCGCACCCGAAGCCGCGCCCGAGTTGCCGCCCGTGCCCGCAGGCTGGCCGCAGGCATCGGATGAACAGGAACTGCCGCTCGCCGGCCAGCAATTGCTGGTGCTGGGCCTGGGCGCTTCGGGCCTGGCGATGGCGCGCTGGTGCGTGCGCCTGGGCGCCCAGGTGACCGTGGCCGATACGCGCGCGGCGCCGCCGCAGCTCGCGGTGCTCGCCCGGGAACTGCCCCAGGTGCGTTTCGTCGCCGGCGCGTTCGATGCGTCGCTGCTCGACGGCCAGAACTTCGCCGCCGTTTACCGTTCTCCGGGCCTGAGCCCGGCGCAGCTCGCGCCCGTGCTCGAAGCGGCCCGGGCCCAGGGCCTGCGCCTCGGCGGCGAGCTCGATCTGTTCGCGCTGGCGCTGCAGTCGCTCGCCCAGGGCCATGGCTACCAGCCCGCGGTGCTGGCGATCACCGGCACCAACGGCAAGACCACGGTCACCTCGCTCACGGGCCAGTTGCTCGCGCATGCGGGCAAGACCGTGGCCGTGGCCGGCAACATCGGCCCGACGCTGCTCGACACGCTGGCCGGCCATATCGACGCCGGCACGCTGCCCCAGGCCTGGGTGCTCGAGCTGTCGAGCTTCCAGCTCGACGCCGCCACGGGCTTCTCGCCCACGGCCGCGACCGTGCTCAACATCAGCCAGGACCATCTCGACTGGCATGGCAGCCTCGAGGCCTATGCCGCGGCCAAGGCGCGGATTTTCGGCGACGGCCTGATGGTGCTCAACCGCGAAGACCCGGTCGTGATGCAGATGCTGCCCGCGCCGACGCGCGTCAAGCTGCAGCGCCCGCAGGAACGCGTGCATCTGACTTTCGGCGGCGACATGCCGCGCCGTCCGGGCGATTTCGGCATCGAAATCGTCGCCGGCATGGCCTGGCTGGTGCGCGCGCTCGAAGCCGACGAAACCGGCAAGCGCGCCAAGGCGCCACAGGACGATCTGCATATCCAGCGGCTGATGCCCGCCGATGCGCTGCGCATCCGCGGCCGGCACAACGCGATCAACGCGCTGTCGGCGCTGGCCCTGGCCTCGGCCGCGGGCTGCGCGCTAGCCCCCATGCTCTACGGCCTGCGTGAATACCGCGGCGAGCCGCACCGCGTCGAGCCCGTCGGCGTGGTCGGCGAAGTCGAGTTCTTCGACGACAGCAAGGGCACCAACGTCGGCGCGACCGTGGCCGCGCTCACGGGCCTGGGCGCCGACCGCCGGCTGGTGGTGATCATGGGCGGCGAAGGCAAGGGCCAGGATTTCTCGCCGCTGGCCGCGCCCGTGGCGCGCTATGCGCGCGCCGTGGTGCTGATCGGGCGCGACGCGGCGCTGATCCGCGCGGCCCTCGACGTGAGCGGCGTGCCGCTGCTCGCGGCCGAATCGATGGCCCAGGCC